>JANPBE010000820.1:0-7391 GCA_031430295.1 Phyllobacterium sp. | reverse complement strand
GCGACCGCGCGCATATTTTGGTTGGCCTGGCCATTGCTGTTGCCAATATCGATGAAGTGATTGAGCTCATTCGCCGTGCGCCGGATCCTTCGACGCGCTTCTCGCGCACCAGCTCGGCCATCTTTTCAATCATCGTCTGCTTGTTCACCTGATAGGGAACTTCGGTGACAATAATTTGCTCGCGGTCACCGCGCATTGGCTCAATTGTCGCACGGCCACGCATTATCACCGAGCCACGGCCGGTCGAATAAGCCGAATAAATGCCGGACTTGCCGAGAATAAGCGCGCCAGTCGGGAAGTCAGGACCGGGGATGAACTCCATCAATTCCGTGAGTTCCATCTCCGGCTTATCAATCAGCGCCACGCAGCCATTGATGACTTCGCCAAGATTATGCGGCGGAATATTTGTTGCCATGCCGACGGCAATACCACCGGAACCATTGACCAAAAGGTTTGGAAAACGCGCTGGCAGAACCTTTGGCTCGCTCGTTGTGGCGTCATAGTTTTCTTGGAAATCAACCGTATCTTTGTCGATGTCTTCCAAAAGCTCATGCGCGCCGCGCGACAGCCGCGCCTCGGTGTAACGCATCGCAGCAGGCGGATCGCCATCGATAGACCCAAAATTGCCCTGACCGTCAATCAACGGGAAGCGCAGCGACCAGTCCTGCGCCATGCGCACAAGCGCATCGTAAATCGAGGCATCGCCATGCGGGTGATATTTACCCATCACGTCCGCGACAGGGCGGGCGGATTTCACGTATTTGCGATTCCAGTGATAACCACTTTCATGCGCAGCATAAAGAATGCGCCGATGCACCGGCTTCAATCCATCGCGCACATCAGGAAGCGCACGGCTGACGATGACGCTCATGGCATAATCGAGATAGGAACGCTGCATTTCCTCCATAATGGAGATTGGCTCAATGCCGGGTGTCATGCTGGATGGGCTTTGATCAGTCACGTTTACCGCCGAATCTATAGAATCAATGAGCCTGACTTATAGCGTACGAGGCCAAAAAACGCGAACTTGGCAGTGCACAAATTTTGATTTAAAACATAATGAATTCATAGGCTTAAATGGCACTCATCAGGTTAGGAAAAACCACGCCTGTTGAAAAGTCGAATTATGTGTATTTTGGAGAATACATGATGATTTTACGAAGGCGGGTTTGACGGCAATGCTCCTGAATTATGACGCGCTGACGAACGCCTTAGTGACAATATTGGTCACAATCAGCCCCCACAGCCTTGCGCCGCTTTTCTTAGTGTTAACCCGCGGCATGGACCGCAAACAGCGCAATCAAGTCGCCATCCGCTCCAGCGTGATTGCCACGCTAGTGCTCTCGATGTTCGCCATATTTGGCACATCTATCCTCGGCCTGTTCGGCATTACGATCTCAGCATTTAAGTTGGCCGGTGGCTTGCTTCTGTTTTACATAGCCTTCGAAATGATATTCGAAAAACGCGAACAACGCCGCGAGGCCAGCGCCGAAGTCGCCATCACCAAAGACATGATCCAAAATATTTCCGCGTTTCCGCTGGCCGTGCCGCTCATCGCAGGCCCAGGAACCATATCGGCGACAATCCTGCTCGCTGACAAATTTGGCCCTATCGAATCACGTGTCGCGCTGATCCCAATCATCATCGCTTCTGTGGCCATTACTTGGTTCACATTTATGATATCCGAGCGCTTAGACAAATTACTCGGTCAAACCGGCCGCTCGATACTCACACGATTGCTTGGTATGCTTCTGGCAGCGCTCGCGGTGCAATTTGTCTTTGATGCAATCAAGGTGCTGATGGCGCGCTAAACAAGCGCCATCGCCTCATCAAAACGGAATTTCATCATCTAAATCACGTGAGAAATTCCCGCCGCCTGATTGTGCTGGTGCGGGTGCGCGAGCGCCACCTGATGAGGGCATCGGGCTTGAACGGCCAAAATCAGAGCCGCCACTTTGGTCATATTCACCACCACCGCTACGGCCTGAACCTTCGTTACGATTATCAAGCATCTGTAATTCGCCACGATACTTCTGCAACACGATTTCAGTGGTATATTTTTCCACGCCGGAATTATCAGTCCACTTTCGCGTTTGCATCGCGCCTTCGATGTAAACTTTCATTCCCTTTTTAAGATATTGCTCCGCAACCTTGGCAATACCGTCGTTAAAAATAACGATATTGTGCCACTCAGTTTTTTCCTTGCGCTCGCCGGAGTTTTTGTCGCGCCACGACTCAGACGTCGCCAGCGAGAAGTTGACCACCGAGTCACCGGACTGCATTTTGCGCACTTCCGGGTCTTTGCCCAGATTGCCAATCAAAATTACCTTATTCAAACTGCCAGCCATGATCTTAACCCTCGAAAACACTAAACTGAATTCAACTTAAACCAACAGGATGCATATTGCTGCGCGACAATGCGCTATCCACAGAAGTTTTGTTCTTGTTTCGTTCTATTTACACTCATTGTAATTGTCAACAGACAAAATGGGTCAACCTAAAGTCACGCTTGGCTTACACCCCCTGCCCCAAAAACAAATAGAGCCCCGTGGCTCATTGGGCACACGAGGCTCTCAGAAGATTTATTCCTTCTTCAAGGCAGTTTCGCCTGCATTGTTGTGAGGCGACAATAGATTAAAAATGTGTTCAGACGGGTATAGCCCGCATCTAAATCTGTTCTGGCGGCGTCATAGCTCCGCTCCTAAATTGAGAGGCACCAACTGTGCGACAAGCAAACGATGCGCCCGAATTAACCCAACGTCAAGCGCAGTTTCACCCCGAATAATCACAATGTATTTCAATAAATTGGCATTTACTTATTATATTTGTTCTATATATGTTCTAAAATAACGTCTGTAAATGTCAGTATGTTTTAGTTTCCGGTGTATCATTGTTAGTGGAGGTGTCTTGCGGTCTCGACATTGCGCTTTCACTATCTAAATAGAAAGCTTGATTAGTTTCGAGTAGCGGACCCCTATGGCTGACCACAAATTTTTATCCATTCGCGGCGCGCGCGAACACAATTTGAAGAACATTGATCTGGATTTACCGCGTGACAGTTTGATTGTCATGACCGGTGTTTCAGGTTCCGGTAAGTCGTCGTTGGCGTTTGACACGATATATGCCGAAGGCCAGCGACGCTATGTCGAAAGCCTGTCGGCCTATGCGCGGCAGTTTTTGGAAATGATGCAAAAGCCGGATGTGGACCAGATTGATGGTCTATCTCCGGCCATTTCCATCGAGCAAAAAACCACCTCGCGCAACCCCCGCTCGACCGTCGGCACAGTGACCGAAATTCACGACTACATGCGCCTGCTATTTGCGCGCGTCGGCATTCCTTATTCGCCCGCTACCGGTTTGCCGATTGAAAGCCAGACCGTCAGCCAGATGGTGGACCGCGTGCTTGAGCAGGAAGAAGGCACGCGCCTATTTATCCTTGCGCCGATTTCGCGTGGCCGCAAAGGCGAGTTTAAAAAGGAACTGGCCGAGCTGCAGAAAAAGGGCTTTCAGCGCGTCAAGGTCGATGGCGCATTTTATGAAATGTCCGATGTGCCTGTGCTGGACAAGAAGTATAAGCACGACATTGATGTGGTAGTGGACCGTGTGGTCGTACGCGATGATATGAAGACGCGCCTCGCCGATAGTCTGGAAACAGCACTGCGTCTGGCGGATGGCATTGCCGTAGCCGAATTCGCGGATAAGCCGCTGGCCGCTGGCGAAACGTCGGAGGAAGGCGCGAACAAATCCAAAAACGAGACCCATGAACGGCTGTTGTTCTCAGAAAAGTTCGCCTGCCCCGTATCCGGCTTTACCATCGCAGAAATTGAGCCAAGACTGTTTTCTTTCAACAATCCTTTTGGCGCTTGTCCGGCTTGTGATGGTCTTGGCTCGCAGCAAGCGGTAGATCCAAATCTAATCGTGCCGGAGAGCCAAGTTTCGTTACGCGAAGGCGCAATTGCACCTTGGTCAAAATCAACATCACCTTATTATACGCAAACACTCGAAGCGCTCGCTAAGGAATACGGCTTCAAGCTCGGCGACCGTTGGCGCGATCTAAACGACGAAACGCAGAAAGCCATTTTGTACGGCACGGGCAGCCGCGAAATTGCGTTCCAATATGATGACGGTCTGCGTTCCTACAAAACGACCAAGGTCTTTGAGGGCGTCATTCCTAATTTGGAACGCCGCTGGAAAGAGACAGATTCGGCTTGGTCGCGCGAGGATATTGAACGTTATATGTCCGCCACACCCTGCCCCGCTTGCCTTGGGTTTCGCCTCAAACCGGAGTCGCTGGCGGTGAAAATCAATGGCTGCCACATTGGTCAGGTTTCCAACTTATCCATCAAGAATGCCGTGCAATGGTTCGCGGATTTGCCAAGCCATCTAAACGCCAAGCAAACCGAAATCGCGCCGCGAATCCTCAAGGAAATCCGCGATCGCTTGCGGTTCTTAAATGACGTCGGCCTTGAATATCTGTCCCTGTCGCGCAATTCCGGCACGCTGTCGGGCGGCGAAAGCCAGCGTATTCGGCTTGCATCGCAGATCGGATCCGGCCTCACGGGCGTTCTTTATGTGCTGGATGAGCCATCCATCGGTCTGCACCAGCGCGACAATGAGCGCCTGCTTGTCACACTGCGCCATTTGCGCGATTTAGGAAATACAGTGATCGTAGTCGAGCATGATGAGGATGCCATCCTCACCGCAGATTACGTGGTCGATATCGGCCCCGCCGCCGGTGTGCACGGCGGCGAGATTATCGCCAAAGGTTCGCCTTCCGATATTATGGCCAATAAAAATTCACTCACCGGCAAATATCTCACCGGCGAACTTGCCGTGCCTGTCCCGTCCGAGCGGCGCAAGATCAACAAAGCCAAGCGCATCAAAGTTGTCGGCGCGCGTGGCAATAATTTGAAAAATGTCACTGCTGAAATTCCGCTGGGCTGCTTTACGGCGGTCACAGGCGTCTCCGGTGGCGGTAAATCCACGTTCCTTATCGAAACGCTGTTTGCCGCAGCCTCGCGCCGCATTATGGGCTCGCGCGAACATCCGGCTGAACATGACCGCATCGAGGGTCTGGAATTCATCGACAAAGTCATCGACATCGACCAGTCACCGATTGGCCGCACCCCGCGCTCCAATCCGGCGACCTATACCGGTGCTTTCACACCTATACGCGATTGGTTCGCCGGTCTGCCGGAAGCCAAAGCGCGTGGCTACCAACCAGGCCGCTTTTCGTTCAACGTCAAAGGCGGGCGCTGCGAGGCGTGTCAGGGCGACGGCGTTATCAAAATTGAGATGCACTTTTTGCCGGATGTTTATGTCACCTGCGATGTTTGCCACGGCAAGCGCTATAACCGCGAAACGCTGGATGTGGTTTTCAAAGGCAAAAGCATTGCCGATGTTTTGGATATGACCGTGGAAGAAGGCGTCGATTTCTTCGCCGCCGTGCCGATGGTGCGCGATAAGCTGGATGCGCTGAAGCAAGTTGGCCTCGGCTACATCCATATCGGCCAGCAAGCCACCACGCTCTCCGGCGGCGAGGCCCAGCGCATTAAACTGGCCAAAGAACTATCACGCAAAGCCACTGGCCGCACGCTTTATATCCTCGATGAGCCTACAACGGGCTTGCATTTCCACGATGTCGCCAAGCTGCTGGAAGTTCTGCACGAGCTGGTCGATCAGGGCAATACTGTTGTGGTGATCGAGCATAATCTCGAAGTTATCAAAACAGCAGACTGGATTGTCGATCTAGGCCCCGAAGGCGGCGATGGCGGTGGCGAAATTGTAGCTGTTGGCAGGCCGGAAGATATTCTGGATGAGCCAAGGTCTTATACAGCGAAGTTTTTGAAGGAGTTGCTAGCGAGAAAGCCGGGGAAACGGGCGATGGCGGCGGAGTGAAGTTTAATCATGCAACCTTTCGCTAAGATTGATTTTGTGCTACAACAGCAAGGCTAGGAGCAACCGCATGAACCTCACATTTGAAACGGAACTTGAAGACGACGGCCGTTGGATTGCGGAAGTTCCAGAGCTTCCCGGAGTAATGGCCTACGGGCAGACCAAGGCGTACGCCATTGCGAATGCAGAGGCACTCGCACTTCGTGCGTTAGCTGAGCGGATTGAGAACCACGAAAGTGGCCCACTGGCCATTTCTATCAATATAGCAGCTTAGTGATGATTTTTTCAGCTAAGAAAGCGCGGCGCGTCTTAGCTGCGTTGTTGAAAATTGGCTGGTCAATCAAACGCCAAACTGGCTCCCATAAAACACTTGAAAGAGCCGGGTATCCCGATTTTGTTTTTGCTTTTCATGATGGCGATGAAATTGGTCCGAAAATGCTCGCGCGAATTGCTAAGTTTACGGGGCTAAAGCCAGACGATTTGTAAAATATATTGTTGACGCTTAGATCCAATAACTAACACAACAAAACGCCGGAGGCATACCAATGACAGGCACAATTCGTTCCGGCATTGGCGGTTGGACATTCGCGCCATGGGAAGGCACTTTTTATCCTGATAAATTAGCCAGGACCAAACAGCTTGCATTCGCGGCATCAAAGCTAAAATCTATCGAGGTTAACGGCACTTACTATTCCACTTTCACCCCTGCCATCTTTGCCAAATGGGCGGCGGAGGTGCCGGAGGGCTTTATCTTCTCGCTCAAGGGCAACCGCTTCATCACCAATCGCAAGATACTTGGCACAGCAGGAGAGTCGCTCACGCGGTTTCTATCCTCAGGCATTGCGGAACTCGGTCCGCATCTTGGGCCACTGGTGTGGCAGTTTGCTAATACCAAAAAGTTTGAGCCAGATGACTTCGAGGCGTTTCTCCAGCTCTTACCAAAGTCACAAGATGGCGTCGCACTGCGCCATGTTGTTGAAGTGCGCCACCCTACATTCGTCACGCCCGCGTTCGTCGCGCTTTGCCGCGAATATGCTGTCGCGATCTGCCATGCCGACCACGCGGACTATCCGGAAATCGCCGACATTACGGCTGATTTTGTCTATTCACGCTTGCAAAAAGGCAGTGATGCCATTCCGACCGCCTATTCCGAAACCGATCTTAAAAAGTGGGCGGGCATTGCAAAACAATGGTCAGAGGGCCGCCAGCCTGATGGGTTGATTTATGGTGATCCGCTCGCCAATACTGACCCGCAACCGCATGACGTCTTTGTCTATTTTATTCACGAAGGTAAGGTGAATGCACCACAGGCGGCGATGCTGTTTCAAGAGATGGTCGGCAGATAATCCGTGCTTTGCAACCAAACATAATCAGAGTTGACTATTTTTTATGCAGCTTGCCTATAATTTAATCATGGTAAAATTTCACATATTGCAACTACCTGCCAACTCTGCTGAATTGTACTGTATTGGGCTCAATTATAGGGAAAATTTTGC
>JANPBE010000819.1:0-4791 GCA_031430295.1 Phyllobacterium sp. | reverse complement strand
GAAGGGCTAGGCGAAGCATCCGAATAAAGCGGGCGCACTTGGCAGCCGCCAAGCGCCAGAGCCATCACAGCAACGGAAAGTGTCAGGGTGCGATTAGACAACAAGGTTCACAATCCTCTGCGGCACAACAATAATCTTCTTCGGTGCATTACCAGAAAGCGCGGCTTGCACAAAGTCTAATGCAAGCACAGCCGCTTCAACGCCAGCTTGGTCCGCATCGCGGGCAATTGTCAAATCGCCGCGTCGCTTACCATTGATTTGCACAGGCATCGTCACGGTGTTTTCAACGATAAGCGCCGGGTCAAACACTGGCCAAGGCGTATCCGCCACCATGCCCTTATTGCCCAGAACCTGCCAGCACTCCTCCGCCAAATGCGGCATCATCGGCGCGATAAGCTGCACCAGAATGTTCGCCGCCTCTTTAGTCGCGCCTGCAATATTGCTATCCGCCGTGCCTGCAGCAACCGCCGTCAGGGCCGGATAAAGCGCATTCACCAGCTCATAAAGCCGCGCCACGGCCTTGTTGAAATTCAGACGATCAATATCTTCACCAACCGCCTTCAACGTCTTATGCGCTGCCTTGCGAATAGCGCCTGCCTCGCCTTCCAACACGGTGACAGCACTTGCCGCCTTCAAACCCTGAGCGGCCTCGCCGATCAACCGCCAAATGCGCTGCACAAACTTGTGCGAGCCTTCAACGCCAGCCTCAGTCCAAATCACATCGCGCTCCGGCGGCGAATCAGACAGCACGAACCAGCGCGCGGTATCGGCGCCATACGAGCCAATAATATCATCCGGATCGACGGTATTCTTCTTCGACTTCGACATCTTTTCGATGGCGCCAATTTCTACGGGCGAACTATCAGATAGCATTCGGGCTTTGCGATTATCGCCCTCGCCCTCAATGATAATATCGGAAGGCAACACCCAGCCAGCCGCATTGCGGTAAGTCTCGTGAACCACCATGCCTTGCGTGAACAGCCCCTTGAACGGCTCTTTCACGCCTAAATGTCCAGTCGCGCACATGGCGCGGGCGAAGAAGCGCGAATAGAGCAGATGCAAAATCGCATGTTCAATGCCGCCAATATATTGGTCCACCGGCAGCCACGCATCAGCCGCCTTGGCATCAGTCGGCTCATTCATCCACGGCGCGGTAAAGCGAGCATAATACCAGGACGAATCGACGAACGTATCCATCGTGTCAGTCTCGCGCCGCGCAGCATGGCCACATTGCGGACAGTTCACATGCCGCCAAGTCGGATGCCTATCCAGCGGGTTGCCGGGACGGTCAAACTCAATATCGTCCGGCAGTTTTACTGGTAGATCTTTCTTCGGCACAGGCACAACACCGCACACTTCGCAGTGAATGACGGGTATCGGGCAGCCCCAATAGCGCTGGCGGGAAATGCCCCAATCGCGCAGCTTAAACTGCACTTTGCGCGCGCCCTGCGGCGCATTGCCCAAATTGAGCGAGCTCAATCTGGCCGCCACATCATCAAATGCCGCTTCCGGCGTCATGCCATCCAAAAAGCGCGAGTTAATCATCACGCCATCGCCATCATAAGGCTTGTCGCCAACCTTAAATGTCGCCGCATCTTCGCCCGCAGGCATCACGACAGTTTCGATTGTGAGGCCATATTTCGTGGCGAAATCAAAGTCGCGTTGGTCATGGGCAGGACAGCCAAATATCGCACCTGTGCCATATTCCATCAACACAAAGTTGGCGACATAGACCGGAACCAGCCAGTTTTCATCAAACGGATGGCGCACTTTAACGCCGGTATCAAAACCAATCTTTTCAGCCGTTTCCAGCGCCGCAACAGACGTGCCCATCTGGCGGCATTTGTCGGCAAAAGCCGCCAATTCAGGATTGGTTTCTGCCAAAGTCTTAGCGAGCGGATGGTCCGCCGCAATCGCCAAGAATGACGCGCCAAAAAGCGTATCGGGCCGCGTGGTATAGACCTCAATCTCGCCGACAGGCGCATCGCCCGCAACTTCCCAGCGCAGCATCAAACCTTCGGATTTGCCAATCCAATTCTTCTGCATCAAGCGCACTTTTTCCGGCCAGTTTGGTAACTCATCCAGAGATGCCAGCAAATCTTCCGAAAAGTCTGTGATCTTGAAGAACCATTGCACCAGATCACGCTGCTCGACCAAAGCACCAGAGCGCCAGCCACGACCGTCAATCACCTGCTCATTGGCAAGCACGGTCATGTCTTCAGGATCCCAGTTCACTTTGGATTGTTTGCGGTAGGCCAGCCCTTTATCCATAAAATCAAGGAACAGCATTTGCTGGCGGTGATAATATTCCACATCGCAGGTCGCAAATTCGCGTGACCAATCCAGCGACAACCCCATGCTTTTCAGCTGGCGGCGCATGGAATCAATATTCAGATATGTCCAATCCTTGGGGTGAACCTTGTTCTGCATCGCCGCGTTTTCCGCAGGCATACCAAAGGCGTCCCAGCCCATTGGATGCAGCACATTATAGCCGCGCGCACGCTTGGTGCGGGCCACAACATCGCCCATCGTATAGTTGCGCACATGGCCCATGTGGATGCGGCCCGACGGATAGGGGAACATCTCCAGCACGTAATATTTTTCGCGCGGGTCATCATTGTTGGTTTCAAACAGCTTGGCGCTGTCCCAAGCCTTCTGCCAACGGGTTTCTGCATCGCGCGGGTTATAACGTTCGGTCGCCATGAAATCTCTGCAAACTGGTATGAATTTAGGTTTGATTTGTTGGCGGACCTTCACCATGATTGCGGCGAAGCGTCAACCTTTTGCCGCTGATTTGCTATTTTAAGGACCATTTCTTCCATGCCCTCCATTACCGAGCGCCTCACACGAGTGCGCGAGACGATCGCCGACGCCACAATCGAGGCCAAACGCCCAGCGGGCTCCGTCACCCTCGTTGCCGTATCCAAAACCTTCGATGCCGATGAAATCCGCCCCGCTTTGGTTTCAGGCCAGCGCATTTTCGGCGAAAACCGCGTGCAAGAAGCCATGGGTAAATGGCCGCAATTGCGTGAAGATTACCAGGGCATCGAACTCCATCTCATAGGCCCGCTGCAATCCAACAAGGCAGCCGAAGCCATCGCCCTGTTTGATGTCATCCAAACCGTGGACCGCGAAAAAATCGCCGCCGCACTTGCCGTTGAAATGAAAAAACAAAGCAAATCGCCAAAGCTCTACGTCCAGGTGAACACAGGACTAGAAGAGCAAAAAGCCGGCATAGACCCGCGCGAAACACTGGCTTTCGTCACCCGCTGCCGCGAGGTCCACGGCCTCACCATCGAAGGCCTGATGTGCATTCCGCCAGCAGATGAAAACCCCGGCCCGCACTTCGCGTTACTCAGAAAGCTCGCCAAAGAGTGTGGCGTGGAAAAGCTGTCCATGGGCATGTCCGGCGATTACCAAACCGCGATCGCCTTTGGCGCGAGCCATGTACGGGTGGGCTCGGCGATTTTTGGCAGCCGTTGATGTGATGAATAAGTCCTCATATTCCGTTTGACGGAATGCCAATTTCGGAATATCATTCGGCATGATCCAAAGCTTTGCCAACAAGCAAACCGAGCAAATATTTCTCGACATTTATGTCAGAGCTTTTTCCGGATTTGATAAACAGGCGCGGCGTAAATTACTTCTTCTAAACGCTGTAGCGTCGTTAGAAGATTTGAAAATACCGCCAGGAAATAAACTCGAATTGTTGAAGGGCAATCGCCAAGGCCAACACAGTATTCGTATCAACGGCCAATGGCGTGTCTGCTTTATGTGGAAAGATGGACACGCCCACCAAGTCGAAATCGTGGACTATCACTAGGAACACTCAATGACCCATATGCTCACCCCCATCACCCCCGGCGAAATCCTTCTAGAAGAATTTCTCATTCCTCTCGGTGTCAGCCAAAACCAATTGGCCCGCGACATCGACGTTCCTGTCAGCCGCATTTCCGCGATAGTCAAAGGCGAGCGCGCCATCACGGCTGATACCGCGCTTCGTCTGGCAGCATTTTTCGGCTCTTCACCCGAAATGTGGATGAACCTGCAATCCGAATATGATCTGCGCGTCGCTAAACGCATGAACGGCGAGGTGATTGGCGCACGGGTGAGACCTATGCAGACTAGCAGCGTTGAAACAGCCGCTTAACTCTCCTGCACCTCCCCAATTGCCTTCCCACTAAATCTCACGCTAATGTATGCCCCAAGAAGAACGGGACGCATCTCGCCTGAATAAAAATGGCAAAAAACGCAGACACCAGCGGCGGCATCGCGCTCGCTAAAATACACGCTTATAAAAAAGCTCAAGATGAACTTTACGCAAGCCGCCGCGCTAAAACCCGCAGTGCGCTCAGTGCCAATGCCTCGCCGTTCATGTCCGGCGTTCCCATGCACTGGATGCTGGATTGGCCCATGCCCTTCCCCATGCTGGTGGAAAAAGCCACGGGCGCTAACATTGAAGACCTAGACGGCAACCGTCTGGATGATTTTTGTCTGGGCGATACCGGCTCGATGTTCGGCCACTCGCCCAAGCCGGTAGCCAAGGCCATTCGCAAACAGGCCACACGCGGCCTCACCTATATGCTGCCAACCGAAGATGCGCTGGAGGTCGGCAATCTTCTTGTCGAACGTTTCGGCCCCTTCCGCTGGCAGATCGCCACCACCGCCAGCGATGCCAATCGTTTTGCCCTGCGCGTCGCCCGCGCGGTCACGGGTCGCTCCAAGATTCTGGTCTTCAACGGCTGCTACCACGGCGCGGTTGATGAAACCTACGTCAAGCTCATCGACGGC
>JANPBE010000818.1:0-1058 GCA_031430295.1 Phyllobacterium sp. | reverse complement strand
GTGCATATCTCAGCAGTCGCATTGCCAGCGGGCGTAACCCCGACCATCGAACGTGATTTCACAATCGCGACCGTTGTGTCACCGGGTGGCGCTCTCGAAACAGCAAAACCTGCTTAATAAGTAAAAAGGGGCCAAGACCGTGCTGCTTATCACCGGCCTTGGCAATCCCGGCGCAAAATATGCGCATAACAGACATAATATCGGCTTTATGGCGGCGGACGCGATTGTCCGCCGCCATAATTTTGCGCCCTGGGCAAAAAAGTTCTCGGGCGAAGTATCCGAAGGCACGCTGGATGGTCAAAAAGTGCTGGTACTGAAACCCCTCACCTTCATGAATGACAGTGGCCGCGCTGTCGCCGCCGCTATGCAATTTTACAAACTTGATCTCAAAGATGTGGTCGTGATTTACGATGAGCTGGACCTAATCCCCGGCAAAGTGCGCGTCAAAACCGGCGGCGGCTCCGGCGGCCATAATGGCATCAAATCCATCGACCAGCATTGCGGCAAAGATTATCGCCGCGTGCGCCTCGGCATCGGCCATCCGGGCAATAAAGAACAAGTGCATAACCACGTGCTCGGCGATTTCCACAAGATGGACAAAGACTGGGTGGACCCGTTGATGGACGCGTTGAGCGACGCAGCCCCCCTGCTCCTATCACCAGACGAAAACGCCTTCGCCAACCGCGTGGCAGTTCTACTTGGCAAAAACGATGAGCCCTCAAATAAACCCGCCAAAGCCCAAAGCGACATCCGCGCTGCAAGACCAAAGGAAACGCCGAAGCTGCCGGAGACGGGCCCAATGGCGGCGATGCTGAAGCGGTTGTTTGGGAAGGATTGAGCTAGTCGCTCCCATACCAAGTTTGATTTTCATCCAACAAAATGCTACGCGAAAACACGAACTTCGTGTTTCTGTGAGGCCGCGATGAAAAATGTGACCATTTCCTTGAAAGATGACATTGCCAGCCGTGCGCGTGTGGCGGCTGCTAGGCAGGGCCTAAGTGTGTCCCGCTTTGTCAGCAATCTTTTGGAAAAAAATCTGGCTGAACCCGCAATAAAGG
>JANPBE010000817.1:0-1641 GCA_031430295.1 Phyllobacterium sp. | reverse complement strand
GTAAGGCTCCGTTTTTTTGTTCTAGCGGATTTTGATTCGCTCACTTTTCTGGATGCGGTCTGTATGATCAAAAAAAGTGATTGAGAGATGTTTGGTATCTGACTTGACAGTGAGTGTTGCACGTTTCTCAAGAATTATTTTGTCAGTCGGTGCGTTACTATTGTCGCTTTTCAAGATTGTGACAATCACGGACTCCTCGTTGGGCTTGTCCATAATGAAGCCGCGGAATAAGATGCCACGTCCTATATTTCCGAGGCAGTCATTGTCTGGCAATGCAATAAGGCGTGCGTTAAGGAGCACACGATTGGGACCAATCCGCCGCGCTGTGGACACCGAAGGTTCGAAGTAGCCACGGGGATCACGTTTGGTGAATGTGGATATCTTAGGAAAGGCCGTGTTCAATATAGTCTTCAACTTGGAAATCATTTGAATACCCCGTTACACGCCTTATGATTGAAATATCTTACCAAACGGTAGATAAACATTAGCTTTGCCTTACGTTCTAATACGTAAATTTATTCCTAATTGACTTTGCGTCAGTGATGCTCGAAATCGAAAATAATCGTAGGGTTAAAAATATTATGAAAAACAAACTGTTAATTGCCCCGTCTGTGCTGGCTTCGGACTTTTCCAAACTTGGCGATGAGGTGGAAACTGTTATTCGTGCTGGTGCTGATTGGATTCATTTGGATGTGATGGACGGGCATTTTGTGCCGAATATCACCTTCGGCCCGCCAGTTATCAAAGCGATTCGCGCGCGGACGAAGGCGATTTTTGATTGCCATTTGATGATTGCGCCTGCTGATCCATTTCTTGCAGCATTTGCAGATGCTGGCGCGGATATTATCACCGTTCACGCCGAGGCCGGGCCGCATCTTGATCGCTCGCTGCAAACCATCCGCAATTTGGGCAAAAAGGCGGGCGTCTCGCTTAATCCCGGCACGCCTGAAAGTGTGATTGAATATGTGCTGGACCGCGTTGATCTGATTTTGCTGATGACGGTCAATCCCGGCTTTGGCGGCCAAGCATTTATTCCGGCGGTGGTCGAAAAAGTGAAGCGCGTGAAGGCTATGATCGGCGCGCGGCCAATCCACATTGAAATTGACGGCGGCGTGACCGTTGAGACTGCGCCGCTGGTGGTGAAAGCAGGCGCGAATGTATTGGTCGCAGGGTCAGCTATTTTCAGCGCTAATGGCGAGGCCGGTTATCGTAAAGCGATTGATGATATTCGTAAGGCTGCGGTTTCTTAAAATTTACCAAACAAAAGCATCCGTATCTGAACGCCGCCCCAACATCATACAATCCGCCACCAGTTCCAGCGGTGAGCCGTCCATTTCGGACGTGCCGGATTTAACCAGCGCTGCAAAGCGTGCATAAATTTCCTCATATTCCTCTGAGGGCGCGGCAACTGTTTCAACGCCGTTGACTGATAGTCTCGTGCCACCATGGGTAAGCCTCAGCTTATGGGTCGCTGTTTCCACATCAATGTTCCAGCTTTGCTCACCTTGCTGGCGCCAGTCGAATTCGGCTGTCAAATCAGCATCGCTCCCGTCAGCACTCCGAAATTTAATGGTAGCGGCAATCGGCGTGAAGCGGTTGGCGGGGGTTAGCAAATCGGCCTTTTCCACAAATACAGGACTT
>JANPBE010000816.1:0-3993 GCA_031430295.1 Phyllobacterium sp. | reverse complement strand
ATTGATGTGGCAAATGCCGTGCGGTTAAATGTGCTGACGGTGGGTCGTAAGGGGGATTTCATTGCGCTGAAACGCGTGGAGCATGAGCGCCGTCGCCAGCGGGCCGAAGTTGAGCATGATGGCAAGATTTATGAAATTGATTTGCCTCTAGCGGGTGATTTTCAAATCGCCAATGCGCTTGTGGCCGCTGGCCTTGCCATAGTTACAGGGATAGCGCCAACTGTTGCATTCAAGGCGTTGGAAAGCCTCGAAGGCGCAAGCGGGCGGCTGGAACTTGTTGGCTCCACTAGGGATGGCGCACTGGCATATGTGGACTATGCCCATAAGCCGGAAGCACTGGAAAATGTGCTGACATCGGTCAGGCCTTTCACGACAGGCCGTGTGGTTTTGGTGTTTGGTTGCGGTGGCGACCGCGATAAGGGCAAGCGCCCCATTATGGGTGAAATCGCAGCGCGGCTTGCGGATGTGGTGATTGTGACCGACGATAATCCGCGCACCGAAGTGGCGGCTCAAATTCGTAGTGAGATCATGGTTGCGGCCAAGGGTGCAAGCGAAATTGGCGACAGGGCAAGTGCGATTGCGGCAGCGCTGAAAATGCTGCGCGCGGGCGACACGCTGATTGTGGCGGGCAAGGGTCATGAAGAGGGCCAGATTATCAATGGCGTCGTACACCCGTTTTCGGACCATGCTGAACTGCGCAAAGGTTTGGATGGACTGAGCGGCGGGGTGGCGGCATGAACCTGCTTTGGACGACGCAAGACATGATTGCCGCCATGAACGGGCGGCCGCTTGGCGATATGCCTGAGGGCATTACCGGCATTTCTATTGATAGCCGCGCAGTCGCCAAGGGCGATGTTTTCTTTGCTATCAAGGGCGATAATTTTGACGGCCATGATTTCGCCAGCGCAGCCATGGTTGCAGGGGCCGCCTTGATTGTTGTTGCTGAGTCCAAATTGCCAGCGCTTGGCCGTCTGTCCATGCCGATGATTGTGGTGCAAGATGTGCTTAAAGGGTTGGAGCTTTTGGGCATTGCGGCGCGGGAACGCAGCCACGCGCAAATCATCGCCGTGACAGGGTCAGCGGGCAAGACCACTACCAAAGAAGCGCTGCGCCATGTGTTGCAACAGGTGGGCAAAGTGCATGCTTCTGCCGCCTCGTTTAACAATCATTGGGGCGTGCCGCTGACGCTGGCGCGTATGCCACAAGACACTGATTATGGCGTGTTTGAAATCGGTATGAACCATCCGGGTGAAATCCGTCCGCTGGTGAAAATGGTGCGCCCGCACATTGCCATCGTGACGATTATTGCAGCGGCGCATCTCGGACATTTCCGCAATCTTGATGAAATTGCGTTGGCGAAATCTGAGATTTTTGAAGGCGTGGTGGAAGACGGTTACGTGGTTCTCAATCGCGATGATGCGCGTTACCGTAAGTTGGAACTGCTTGCTAAGGATGCGGGCATCAAGAATATTTACAGCTTCGGCGAAAACGCACGGGCAAAATTTAAGCTATTAAAATATAAGGCGCTGGCGGATTGCTCATGCATCACCGCGAAAATCAATGGCGTGGAAGTGGCTGCCAAGATTGGTGCCCCGGGCCGTCACATCGTGCAAAACGCGCTTGCAGTGCTGGGAGCCTCATGGCTGGCAGGTGCGGACTTAGCGAAAGTGGCGATGGCTTTTGGCTCTTTACAAGCCGAAAAAGGTCGTGGCCGCACACATACATTGAAAGTGAAGGGCGGCACTTTTACACTCATTGACGAGAGCTATAATGCCAATCCGGCGTCCATGGCGGCGGCGCTTTCACTGGCGGGATCGCTGCCAATTCATGGGCGCGGCAGGCGAATTGCTGTGCTCGGCGATATGCTGGAGCTTGGCAAACACTCCGAAAAACTACACAGCGAATTGGCTGAACCGATTGCGGCGGCTGGCATTTCAAAGGTTTTTCTTGGTGGCATTGAAATAAAGGTGCTCAAAGATTTGTTACCCGTTGAAATGGGCTGCGAATATCGCCAAAGCGTTGAAGACCTTAAGGAATTAGTCGCGGGGGCGATACGGCCCGATGATGTTGTGGTGGTGAAATCATCAAATGGCATCGGCTTTTCCAAACTTGTTGACTACCTATTGAAAACATTTCCGCCGGTAGTGCCGGCACTGGGCGCGGCCGAATAGCCGATACGGGGGATCTACTTAATGCTGGCTTATTTGGCAGAAATCTCGGACACATTGTCGTTTTTCAATGTGTTCCGTTATATCACCTTTCGTACCGGCGGCGCGCTGATTACGGCTGCACTTTTGGTATTTATGTTTGGCCAAGCCATCATTGACGGCCTTCGTGCCAAACAAGGCAAGGGCCAGCCAATCCGCGCTGACGGACCGCAAACACATTTCAAAAAGGCCGGCACACCGACTATGGGCGGGCTGATGATTTTGGCGGCGATTTTGGCTTCATCGCTCATTTGGGCGGACCTTAAAAGCGGCTATGTGATTGTGGTTCTGCTGGTTACAATCGGTTTCGGAGCGATTGGTTTTTATGATGATTATCTGAAAGTTACCAAGCAATCTGACAAGGGCTTCTCCGGCAAAGCGCGTTTAGGCTTGGAAATTGTGATCGCAGGCATCGCGGTTTTCGCGATAAGTCGCATTGGCGCGGCGCCGTTTTCGACATCGCTGACATTTCCGTTCCTCAAAAATTTCATCATTGATTTAGGCTGGTTTTTCATCCCCTTCGCCGCTTTTGTCGTTGTGGGTGCTGGCAATGCGGTGAACCTTACCGATGGTTTGGATGGTCTCGCTATCGTGCCAGTGATGATCGCCGCTGCCTCATTTGGCGTGATTTCCTATCTTTCGGGTAATGCGGTTTTTGCCAATTATTTGCAGATACATTTCGTTCCCGGAACGGGTGAACTTGCCGTTGTTCTGGGTGCGGTTATTGGTGCGGGTCTTGGTTTCCTATGGTTCAACGCGCCGCCTGCGGCTATTTTTATGGGTGATACAGGCTCACTTGCCCTTGGTGGTTTGATCGGCACTGTGGCGGTTGCGGTGAAGCACGAAATCGTCATGGGCATTATTGGCGGCCTGTTTGTGATGGAGGCCATGTCGGTGATTATTCAAGTGGGATATTTCAAAATGACGGGCAAGCGCGTGTTTCTCATGGCGCCAATTCACCATCATTTTGAGAAACTCGGCTGGACGGAAAGCCAGGTTGTTGTGCGGTTCTGGATCATTTCGGTGATCCTCGCGCTGCTTGGTCTTTCCACATTGAAGCTACGGTGAAACGATGATTGCGGCCACCACTTTCAAAGGCAAAAAAGTTGCGCTGTTCGGGTTAGGTGGCTCCGGCCTTGCAACTGCTGAGGCTTTGCAAGCCGGCGGCGCTATTGTTTCTGCGTGGGATGACAATCCGGCAAGTGTGGCCAAGGCGGTTGAAAAAGGTATCGCAACGGCTGATTTGGCGAAGGCGGACTGGTCGCAATTTGATGCGTTTGTGCTCTCGCCCGGCGTGCCTCTGACGCATCCAAAACCGCATTGGACTGTGGATTTGGCGCACGCTGCAAAAGTGGAAATCATTGGCGATGTGGAGCTGTTTGTGCGGGAGCGCAATGCCCGTGCGCCGAGCGCGCCGTTCATTGCCATCACGGGCACGAATGGTAAATCGACGACCACCGCGCTTATCGCCCATGTTCTAAAAGCGGCAGGGCGGGATACGCAATTGGGCGGCAATATTGGTACGGCGGTGATGACGCTGGATGCGCCGACACCGGATAAATTTTATGTGGTTGAGTGTTCGTCATACCAGATTGATCTTGCGCCCTCGATTAACCCAAGTGCGGGTATTTTGCTGAACGTCACGCCGGACCATCTGGATCGGCATGGTTCGATTGCTCATTATGCCGCGGTGAAAGAGCGGTTGGTTGCCAACAGTGATACGGCGATCATTGGGATGGATAACGCGATTACTGTGAAAATTGCCGAGCGACTTTCTAAGGCTGGA
>JANPBE010000815.1:0-3230 GCA_031430295.1 Phyllobacterium sp. | reverse complement strand
ATCCGAGCCGCCGGTGCCGGCAGCATCCTTGTTGTAATTCTTGCCCGCATTGCCATATTGGCCATCGCCAGTCTGCGCCATAAAGCCGTCGATCACACGGTGGAACACAACGTCATTGTAAAAGCCCTTGCGCACCAAGGCTTTGATTTGCGCGACATGTTTTGGAGCTAGGTCCGGACGAAGCGCAATAGTAATGTCACCGTCCTTGAGCTTGATGACCATTGTATCCTCAGGCGCCGCGGCAAGGGCGACGAATGAGAATGTGGCAAACAAAATAGCGCTGGCCAAAAGCCGGAACAATTTAGACATGAGTAAACCTTTATTTGTTGAAGTGAGATTTGAATGCGCTAGCAACATTTTCTGGCACAAAGCCAGTAACATCACCGCCCATGGATGCGATTTGGCGCACCAATGTGGCAGTGATATGCCGCGAATTTGGTTTAGCAGGAAAGAATAGCGTACGAATGTGCGGTGCCATTTGCCGGTTCATGCCCGCCATATTCATTTCATAGTCAAAGTCCGTGCCGTCCCGCAGACCACGCACCATGATGGTCGCGTTGGCAGAATTTGCGGCTTCCACTGCCAACCCATCGAAGGATTGAACTGACACGTCGCCTACGCGCACAGGAAAGGCTATTTTCAACGCATCCATAATAAGCGCCGCACGCTCGTTGAAATCAAATAGCGGCTTTTTGCCAGGATGCACACCAATCGCCACCACCAATTTGTCCACAATATCCAAAGCATCGCCGATCACATCAATGTGACCGTTCGTCAATGGATCAAAAGAACCAGTGTAAAAGCCGATTTTCATGGGGTTGCTCTAGCTGTTTCAAACACAATTGACAATTCCCAAGCGGCGCAATGCCGCGAAAACAAGATGAACCAAGAATGAACGGCACGGTCAGCATCGGTTCAGTGGAACTATGTGATGGTTTCACTCGTTACCTATTGAGAAAACCAAAACGATTGGAACCCGCTATGCTCATTTTCTTACTTGCCGCCTCTATGATGACCTCAATGTTAGTCGCAACAGCTGTGATGCTTCATACCAACAGTGCACAGACAAACGAAACCACATCGCACTTTTAATGTGCGATGCAGTAACTGATTTTATGCCTCTGGTGCCACGTCCGCCTCTGGTACGTCACCGACAATGTCCTCGTCTGTTTCCGGCTCGCTGATACGCTCTACCGAGACAACCTTCTCGCCTTCCGCAGTGTTAAACACCGTAACGCCCTTTGTGGCGCGGCTGGCTATACGAATACCATCAATCGGAACACGAATCAGAGTTCCGCCGTCTGAAACCATCATAATTTGATCGCCATTACCAACCGGGAACGCCGCAATAAGTGGGCCGATTTCAGCAACCTTGGAAACGTCCGTGGCACGGATACCCTTGCCACCGCGACCCGTGAGGCGGAAATCATAAGACGAAGAACGCTTGCCGTAGCCAAGCTGCGTCATGGTCAAAATGAATTGCTCATGCGCTTTCAGCTCTTCATAGCGCTCGTCGCTCAGCGATGTTTCCTCAACGACTTCCTCGTTCGTCAGCACCACATCATCGACCTCGGCCCCGGCAAGACGCCGCTCCGCAGTGGCGCGCTTCAAGTATGCCGCACGCTCCGCAGGTTCAGCATTGACATGCTCAAGTATCGTCATCGAAATAGCGCGGTCGCTGTCGGCCATATTGATGCCGCGCACCCCAACCGAATTACGGCTGGAAAACACGCGCACATCATCCACCGCAAAGCGGATGCACTGGCCGGAAGCGGCGGTCAACAACACGTCATTGTTATCCGTGCAGGTTTCCACGCCCAAAATTTCGTCGCCCTCTTCCTCCAACTTCATCGCAATTTTGCCGTTGCGATTGACTTGGACAAAGTCAGACAATTTGTTACGCCGCACTGTGCCGCGCGTGGTGGCGAACATCACGTCCAAATCGCCCCATGTGCTTTCATCTTCAGGCAACGGCATGATGGTGGTGATGCGCTCACCCTGTTGCAACGGCAACATGTTAATAAGTGCCTTACCGCGCGACTGCGGTGAGCCGATTGGCAAGCGCCAGACTTTTTCTTTATACACAATACCACGCGAGGAGAAAAACAGGATTGGCGTGTGCGTATTGGCCACAAACAGCCGCGTGACAAAATCCTCATCCCGCGTTGACATGCCCGAACGGCCCTTGCCGCCGCGACGCTGCGCACGATACATCGCCAGTGGCACGCGCTTGATATAACCGGCGTGAGACACCGTCACGACCATATCCTCGCGGGCAATTAAGTCTTCGTCGTCCATGTCCGGACCGCCATCGGCAAGCTCTGTACGGCGCGGATTGGCGAACTGGTCGAGCACCGCAATCAGCTCATCCTTAACGATGGTCATGATGCGAACACGGGAACGCAAAATGTCAAGGAAATCAGTGATTTCAGCGCCGATCTTCGCAAGTTCATCAGCTATTTCATCGCGGCCCAGAGCCGTCAATCGTGCAAGCCGCAGCTCCAGAATTGCCCGCGCCTGCTCGTCCGAAAGATTGTAGGTTTGATCGTCATTGATCGGGTGGATAGGATCATCGATCAACGCAATCAGCGGCGCAACATCATGCGCCGGCCAGCGCCGTGTCATCAATTGTTCGCGGGCAGTTGCGGGGTCCGGCGCACGACGAATAAGCTCAATCACTTCGTCAATATTGGCAACGGCGATGGCCAAGCCAACCAAAATATGAGCGCGGTCGCGGCACTTCATCAGCAAATATTTGGTACGCCGCGAGACCACTTCTTCGCGGAAATTGATGAACGCGTGGAGCATATCCAGAAGGTTCATCACCTCCGGCTTGCCGCCATTCAACGCCACCATATTGCAGCCAAAGCTGGTTTGCAGCGGTGTGTATTTATAAAGCTGATTGAGGATAACATCCGCAACCGCATCGCGCTTTAGTTCCACCACAACGCGGTAGCCATCACGGTCAGACTCGTCGCGAATATCCGAGATGCCCTCGACGCGCTTCTCGCGAACCAGCTCGGCCATCTTTTCAATCATCGTCTGCTTGTTCACCTGATAGGGAACTTCGGTAACAATAATTTGCTCGCGGTCACCGCGCATTGGCTCAATTGTCGCGCGGCCACGCATTATCACCGAGCCACGGCCTGTGGAATAAGCCGAATAAATGCCGGACTTGCCGAGAATAAGCGCGCCAGTCGGGAAGTCAGGACCGGGGATGAACTCCATCA
>JANPBE010000814.1:0-1303 GCA_031430295.1 Phyllobacterium sp. | reverse complement strand
TGTGGCGTGCCGCGCTTGCCGAGGTAGGGCGCTTTGGCATCTTTGGTCAGGCCATAAACCACGCCTTGCCAAACCGTGCATTGGTCCAGCTCAGCGCCTGTCACATCGCCTTCGGGACAGCTATCCATAATGATGGCTTCGGGTCGCTGCGGCTCATTGGTCATCATCACCACGCCTTGCAGCGCCGCTGTGCCGATGCGGAGCGTGAACTCATGCTCGGCGGCTTGGGTAGCTTGTGGCGGCGCGAATGTGAGGCTGTTGCCGTTGCTGTCTTCGTAAATGGAGAGCTCTTGCGGGCAGGCGGCATGGGCGGCGGATGTGGTTAGGAGAGAGAAGGCGATTATCGAAATCAACGCGGGCCGGAGTTTAACTTCTCCCCGATCCTTCTTCGGGGAGAAGGTGGCGCGTAGCGCCGGATGAGGGGCGGTCTCGCGGCAAAGATCGGTGGTATTCCGCCCCTCACCCTGCCCTCTCCCCGCTGGAGAAGCGGGGAGAGGAGACGCGCTCCAATATCTCAGCCCAAACATCAATTTGCCTTCGCCTGAACCAGCGCCAGTCGCAAGCCAAGGCCCACAAACAGCGCACCCGTGGTGCGGTTAAACGCGCGACCGTATTTCAGGAATTGCTCGCGTATTGGCTTTGAGGTGAAAAAGTATGACACCGCCACGAACCAAAGTATCAGCGCCGTTGCCATGCCCAGACCATAGCTAACTTGTATCAAGGCAGGCGTATGCGGGCTAACCAGCGCGGAAAATAGCGATAGGAAAAACAGCACGGGCTTGGGGTTCAGCGCATTGGTTATAAAGCCCATGCTGAAGGCTTTGAACGGCGAAAGCGCAGGCACATTGGTCCCGTTCTCCGCCTTCTCGTCCATCGTGAACGCAGGCTCGCGCCAGCTCTTAATCCCGAGCCAAATCAGATAGGCCGCGCCCGCCCATTTCAACATTGAAAATACCAGTAGCGACTTTGAGACGATGATGCCGATGCCCAAAATTGTATAGCCGATATGGAACAACAGCGATGAGCCAATGCCAAAGCTGGTGATGATGGATGTCTTGCGGCCATGCACAATGCACTGGCGAATAATCAGCGCAAAGTCCGCCCCGGGGGCGACGATTAGCACCGAGAATACTGCCATGAGGCCGAGGAATTCTGTGAGATAGTGGGTCATGGAGCGTTTCCTATAGCCTTCCCCCTTGCGGGGAAGGTGGCCGCGTTAGCGGTCGGATGGGGGGTGGTCGTGGATATGCTGATGTTCAGGATAGTCATTCGATAAAGTTCTGCAAGATTGCATCTTCATCAC
>JANPBE010000813.1:0-4115 GCA_031430295.1 Phyllobacterium sp. | reverse complement strand
CATCAAAATGAAACTTTCAGAACTCAAAGCACAAACACTAACTTCACCGGAAGCCAAGGCTCGTTATGACGCGTTGGAACCGAAATATGCGCTGATTAGTGCTTTGCTGACTGCCCGAAGTAATGCAAAAATGACGCAAGCCGAGGTGGCGACCCGCATGGGGACAAAACAGTCAGCTGTTGCGCGCATGGAGGCAGGCAGCGGTAACGTGACGATCGAGTCAATCCGGAAATATGCCGAGGCAACCGGGTGCAATTTGATGTTAATGTTGCAACCAACAAAAACTGAGCCGAGCCCAAATGACCCTGCAGACAATAACGCCAATGCTGAAGTAAGGCTCGCTGCCTAAGTCTGATTTGTACGGCTGCTAAGAGATGAGGGCTGAGGGCTGAGGGCTGAGGTTTTAACCCTCAAACCCCGTCATCAGCATTATCATCTTCATTGCGCCTATAAACTGGCCGCTCGCTTGGCGCGCGTCCAATTTCATCCTTCAATGACAGCACATCAATGAAATGGTCGCATTGGCGGCGTAAATCGTCGGCTATCATTGGCGGTTGGCTGGAGACAGTTGACACGATGGATACCTTGCGACCCTTGCGCTGCAAGGCCTCCACCAGCACACGGAAATCACCGTCACCTGAGAAAATCACAAAATGATCGACCACATCCACAAGGCTCATGGCATCAATTGCCAATTCCATGTCCATATTGCCTTTGACCTTGCGGCGGCCCATGGCGTCGGTAAATTCCTTGGCAGGTTTAGTGACAACCTTGAAGCCATTATAATCAAGCCAGTCCACCAGTGGACGGATAGACGAAAACTCCTGATCTTCAATCAACGCCGTATAATAATAGGCGCGAAGCAAATAGCCGCGCTTTTGAAACGCCTTCAGTAATTTGCGATAATCAATATCAAAGCCCAGAGCCTTAGAGGTGGCGTAAAGGTTGGCTCCATCGACAAAAAGTGCAATCTTTTCCCGTTGGTCAAACATCATGAAATAGTCTCCAATATAACTTCTGCTCAAATAGCGGGTGAAGTTGGTATCTTACCGATAATTTTCGGCCCTTGCCCCGATGCAGTGATAGCTAATTTTCAGATCATTTCCAAGTGCGTCAGCCGATAATATTAGCGAATTGCCAAACTAATGGTTTTACTTGTAATTCTTAACGCGACAGGCTAATGCGAGGCAAATTATCCGTTAGATTTTAATAGGAAAGGGGCATCCATGGCCCGTGTTACCGTTGAAGATTGCATTGATAAGGTTGATAACCGCTTTGAGTTGGTCCTGCTCGCCAGCCACCGCGCACGCTTGATCTCGCAGGGCGCTCCGATCACCATTGATCGTGATAATGACAAAAATCCCGTTGTGGCACTGCGCGAAATCGCTGATGAAACACTGTCACCGGGCGACCTAAAGGAAGATTTGATCCATTCCTTGCAGAAGCATGTTGAAGTGGATGAGCCAGAAGCACCCCATGGTGCAGGCAAGAATGATGATGAAATCGCCGGCTTCGTATCCGCTGAGGATGATGGCGACAAGGTAGTATTCGGCCAAATGTCAGAAGAAGAATTGCTTTCCGGCATTGAGGGCCTCGTGGCTCCAGAAAAGAACGATGATTACTAAGATTTAGTCTCGTTGAGTCTTCCATTTAACCAAATTTAGCGACTACCATATCACGCGCCGCAAATCACTGCGGCGCGTGTTTTTTTGATTGGATAGAGCGTGGCGGGTAAGACGGGCATGATGCGGCAATATGAGCTCGTGGAGCGCGTGCAGCGCTACAAGCCGGATGCCAATGAGTCATTGCTCAACAAGGCTTACGTCTATGCCATGCAAAAGCACGGCCACCAAAAGCGCGCCTCCGGCGATCCATATTTTTCCCACCCGCTAGAAGTCGCTGCCATCTTAACGGATATGCGGTTAGACGAATCGACCATCGTTGCTGCTCTTCTCCACGATACAATCGAGGACACCAGCGCCACCCGCAGCGAAATTGACGCGATTTTCGGTTCCGATATCGGTGCCTTGGTTGAAGGACTAACCAAACTCAAGAAGCTGGATTTGGTCTCTAAGAAAGCTGCCCAAGCAGAAAATTTGCGCAAGCTATTGTTGGCCGTCGCCGATGATATTCGGGTACTGTTAGTCAAGCTCGCCGACCGTTTGCATAATATGCGCACTCTCGATCACATGCAGGCGGATAAGCGTCTGCGCATTGCTGAAGAGACCATGGACATTTATGCGCCGCTCGCCGGTCGCATGGGTATGCAGGACATGCGCGAGGAATTGGAGGCGCTGGCATTCCGTCAAATTAATCCGGATGCATGGAAAACCGTGACCGAACGCTTGGCTGACTTGCTCAACCGAAATCGCGACTTGCTGACTCAGATTGAAAAGGATTTGAGCCAACTCTTTGAAAAGAATCACATAAAAGCCGAAGTCACCAGCCGCCAAAAAAAGCCCTATTCGGTGTTCCGCAAGATGGAATCCAAAGGTCTGTCGTTTGAGCAGCTTTCCGATATTTTCGGCTTCCGCGTCATGGTCAATAGTCTAGACGATTGTTACCGGGCGCTGGGCGTCATCCACACGACATGGCAAACCGTACCGGGCCGTTTCAAAGACTACATCTCAACGCCAAAGCAAAATGATTATCGCTCCATCCACACCACCATCGTTGGCCCGTCCAATCAGCGTGTCGAGCTACAAATCCGTACCCACGCGATGGATGCCATTGCCGATTACGGCGTGGCAGCACATGCGATTTATAAAGATGTTGGCGGCAAAAAAGATCCGGAATCGCAGAAGCTAACCAAAGACAGCCGCGCCTATGGGTGGCTGCGCCAGACCATCGAAACGCTGGCGGATGGCGACAATGCGGAAGAGTTTCTGGAGCATACCAAGCTTGAGTTATTTCAGGACCAAGTGTTCTGCTTCACACCCAAGGGCCGTTTGATTGCGCTGCCGCGCGGCGCAATCCCGATTGATTTTGCCTACGCTGTTCACACTAATGTTGGCGATACCTGCGTTGGCGTCAAAATCAACGGCCGCATGATGCCGCTGATGACCGAACTGAAAAATGGCGACGAGGTCGAAATCATCGGCTCTAAAGCGCAAGTACCACCGGCGGCATGGGAGTCCATAGTCGTTACCGGAAAAGCCCGCTCCGCCATCCGCCGCGCCACGCGCTCTGCCGTTCGCAAGCAATACTCAGGCCTTGGAGCCAAAATTTTGGACCGCGCATTCGCCCGCGCAGGTAAGTCATTTTCGCGCGAGCAGCTAAAGCCGGTGCTGCATCGTCTCGCGCGCAAAGAACCGGATGATGTGCTCGCCTCCGTTGGGCGAGGTGAACTATCTTCGTCCGACGTCATGCGCGCCGTGTTTCCCGACTATAAGGAAGACCGGGTAGCCGTTCAGTCGACCCCGCCGCCAAAGGAAGAAGGCTGGTTTAACTTGCGCAACGCCGCGGGGATGCTTTTCAAAATGCCCGGTCGTCAGGATAAAGCTGGTGAGAAAGAGCTAAAGCTCAAAAAAGCCACATCAATTCCCGTGCGCGGCGCGGGCAGCGATTTGCCAGTATCATTCTCCACTGATGGCGCCGTGCCGGGAGATCGTATCGTCGGCATCGTCACACCGGGGCAGGGCATCACCATTTATCCGATCCAATCTTCTGCACTCAGTTCATATGATGATCAGCCAGATCGCTGGATTGATGTGCGCTGGGATATTGAAGAGGGCATGAAAGAGCGCTTCCCCGCTCGCGTTTCGATTACGGCACTGAATGAACCGGGCACGCTAGCGGAAATTGCGCAGGTTATCGCCACCAACGAAGCCAATATTCACAAACTCGAAATGGGCAATACTGCGCCTGATTTTACCGAAATGTTGTTTGACCTTGAAGTGTGGGATTTGAAACATCTCAACAGGCTTATCGGTCAAATCAAGGAAAAATCTTGCGTCTCAGCCGCTCGCCGTGTCTATGGCTGAAAAACGAAGCCGAAGGATTGTGCGCTATGACTGTTGATGAAGTTCTTGATATTTTCCGTTCATGCGGCGCAATTCTTGAGGGCCATTTCATTTTAACGTCCGGCTTGCGCAGCGCGGTATTCTTACAAAAAG
>JANPBE010000812.1:0-1068 GCA_031430295.1 Phyllobacterium sp. | reverse complement strand
GATCTCTCCCCTTGAGGGAGAGATGTCCGACAGGACAGAGAGGGGTGCCACGGCGGTGTGCAAATCTGATGCAGGTGAAAGCAAATATCAGTGGCTGCCGATGACGAAGCGTTCTATTTGTTCTACACTTTAACGCCTCCGCATTACGGGCTATACTCTTAACTATCGACACCAATAAAATCCAATTTCTGGAAGGCTGGTATGAACATTTCAGCTAAATCCGTGCGCTTTGATGATGCCTCGATGTGGATCGATCTATCCGATGGCCGGACAATTGGTGTGCCGCTGGCATGGTATCCCCGGCTTTTGCACGCCACGCCCAAGCAGCGCGCGGCTCATGAAATTTCCCCGCTTGGTATTCATTGGGGCGAAATTGACGAGGACATATCAGTCGCCGGAATCATCGCGGGCAGAGGCGACATGACCCAAAAGCACAGGCGTGTGGCCTAATCCCCCCCCCCCCACTCAAAAACTCAACCTATCGCTTCGTGCCCGATCATGTTACGCATCTTTAGTAGCAGACCTTGAGGGGCGGCGATATTTTGCTGGATGCGCACAAACTGTCGGATTTTATTGGTTCCATATATGATTGCATAGCTGCGCCCGCCAATTGGCCGCAGGCATTGAACAATATTGTGCAGCACTTTGAGAGCGATGTTGTTTGGCTAAGTGTCAATAATCCGCGCCTTCGCACAACGCGGCTGGCGGCCGTTGCGGGCGATGCTGTGAAGTCACAGCTATTGATGGTGTATGTCGAGAAAAACCCGTTCTTTGAAATCATGCACAAAATGGAGATTGATGAACCCGCAGGCGTGCAAAAACTCTGTGAGCTTATGGGGCCGACAGGGCTGGAGCATTTCCAAAACAGTGCTTTTGTGAAGGATTATGCCGTGCCTGCCCGCATGGGCGATGGCGTTGGCATATCGCTTATGAACCAAACGGATCGTATTGCCACATTGGGGATGGTCAGCTCGATGGACAGGTCGCCCTATGCGGCTGCTGAGTTTTGCGCGCTGGCGCAGCTCTCGCCCCATATCCGCCGCGCGGTGATGATTGGCGATTTGTTTG
>JANPBE010000811.1:0-6790 GCA_031430295.1 Phyllobacterium sp. | reverse complement strand
ACACCACGTTTGCCTATTGTCGCTTTGATAGAGGCGCTTATTTCTCTGAGCACTTCATCGCCTGCCGCGTGGCCATGCGTATCGTTCACGGACTTAAAGTGATCCGCGTCAATCATTAGAAAAGCGGCTTGTTTGGTGGTTGAACGCTCAATCGAAGAGAGGAAGTAAGCGCGTGTCAGCGCGCCGGTCAACGGGTCGAATTTAACGTGATCATCAATCTTTTGGATCGAAAGGTTCATTAAGCGGATCATGTTCAGCAAGAAAAACGCAATTGGGCCTGTGATCAGAAACGGGATAAAAAATGTAATCAACATTATAATGCGGTATAGATCAGGAACCTGATGACGCAGGGGCCCAAGCGCGAGGTGCATGACAGCCGTCGGCACGAGAGTCGTGAAAACGGTCGTCACTCCCGTCAGGAACGAAACCTGCCAGTAAGTACGGACGTGCAGAGTTTTCCAAATGTAAAGTAGCACTTTCATAGCTGGGTGGTAGCAGCCACGGGCTAAGATCAGCCGAAGAAACTAGATTGCATTTTAGCGGTTATCGCGCGCTAAATGCAAACTAACCCAAGTTCAATTCCTTGAACAAATCATTGCCCTTGTCGTCTATCACGATAAAGGCGGGGAAATTTTCAACTTCGATTTTCCACACCGCTTCCATGCCGAGTTCTGGATACTCCAGCACTTCGACATGTTTGATACAGTCTTGCGCCAGTCGTGCAGCGGGGCCGCCGATAGAACCTAAATAGAAGCCGCCATGGGCCTTGCAGGCTTCGCGCACGGCCGCCGAGCGGTTGCCCTTGGCAAGCATAATCATCGAGCCGCCGAAGGATTGGAACTGGTCAACATATGAGTCCATACGGCCTGCTGTTGTGGGCCCAAACGAGCCGGAGGCGTAGCCGACTGGCGTTTTGGCAGGGCCGGCATAATAGACTGGATGGTCCTTCAAATATTGTGGCATCGTGCCACCAGATTCGAGGCGTTCGCGGATTTTTAAGTGGGCGCTATCACGCGCCACGATGATAGTACCGGTGAGCGACAATCTGGTCTTGACCGGATATTTTGTGAGCTCCGCCAAGATGTCTTTCATCGGGCGGTTGAGATCAATCTCAACCACATGACCGGACATTTTGGCCTCGTCCACCTCTGGCATGAAGCGGGCGGGGTTGTGTTCTAACTGCTCGATGAAAACGCCATCTTTCGTAATTTTTCCTAGTGCCTGACGGTCTGCCGAACAGGAAACGCCCATGCCGATTGGCAGCGATGCGCCGTGACGGGGTAGGCGGATGACGCGTACATCATGACAGAAATATTTGCCGCCAAACTGTGCGCCGACGCCGAGGGATTGGGTGAGTTTGTGGATTTCCTGTTCCATCGCCAGATCGCGGAACGCATGGCCGAATTCGTCGCCCTGCGTCGGAATGCTATCGAGATATCGGGTCGACGCGAGCTTCACAGTCTTCAAGTTTTGCTCTGCTGATGTGCCGCCAATGACAATTGCCAAGTGATAAGGCGGGCAGGCGGATGTGCCTAGCGTGAGGATTTTTTCTTTCAGAAAAGCAATCAGCCTGTCATGCGATAGAAGCGAAGGCGTGCCTTGATAGAGGAATGTTTTGTTGGCCGAGCCACCGCCCTTGGCGATGAACAAGAACTTATAGGCGTCTTCGCCCTCTTCATAAATTTCGATTTGGGCAGGCAAGTTATTCTTGGTATTTTTCTCTTCAAACATCGAAAGCGGAGCCAGTTGCGAATAGCGCAGATTGCGGCGATTATAGCTATCCATCACGCCCTGACCGAGCGGGTCTTGGTCCTCGCCCTCGGTCCAAACGCGGCGACCCTTTTTGCCCATAATAATCGCGGTGCCGGTATCTTGGCACATCGGCAAAATACCGCCCGCAGCGATATTGGCATTTTTCAGCAAATCCCACGCCACAAAGCGGTCGTTCTCGGTGGCTTCCGGATCGTCCAGAATCAGCGCCAGCTGCTTCAAATGGCCGGGACGCAGCAGATGGTTGATGTCACCAAAGGCGGTTTCTGAAAGCAGGCGCAGCGCCTCGGGTTCGACCACCAGCACATCTTTGCCACGGAATTGCTCCACCTTCACAAAGTCGGAAGTCAGTTTGCGATATTCGGTATCGTCCTTGCCAAGCTGAAAAAGATCATTGGGTGAGGACATGGCTAGACTCCGTGATAAATACAAAAAAGGATGACGAACACTTAGTGCGTCACCCTCTTTAGAACAATTCAACTTATTTCTATTTAATCGATTCAGGCGCGTTTTGCCTGCCTTTGTGCGGTAATATGCGCCTCAACTTTTGCTGCCAGCATATCGGGGCTAATTGGCTTGGACAAATAATCATCCATGCCCGCTTCAAGACAGCGATCCTTATCGCCCTTTAGCGCGTGAGCTGTGACGCCAATAATGGGCGTGCGCGGCAAATTATTCTCCGCTTCGAAGTCACGGATTTCATGCGTGGCTTCCAGCCCATTCATTTCCGGCATGGATACGTCCATGAGAATGATGGTTGGGCGCCTTACCTTCATTGCCTCCAATGCCTTGCGGCCATTATCCACGATTTCAAACGAGAATGGCGTGCTTTCCAATATCTGTGTGAACACGATTTGGTTCACGGCATTATCTTCGGCGACCAGAATATCGAGCTGCGGCGCTGTCGTCATCTTTGGCGCTTCAACTATCGGCGCAACATAGACTGGTGCGACCGGAGCTTGGGCCGTGGGCGTCGTATAGGTCGCGACTGGGGCTGCTGGTTTGGCAACAGCTGGCACGGCGGATTGTGCTTGCATCCGTTCACCAAGCTCCAGCAGTGTCTTTGGCTTAGCGGCGATAATTGTTTCGCCCTTGTGTGTCCGTGCCTCGCGAATAACGCTGACAATTGTGTCGAACAAAAGGGACGAACGCGCTGGTTTCATTAAATGAGCGTTGATGTGGATGCCGTTAAACTCTGCGCCTTGCATGGCTGTGTCCACCGAGGTGAGCAGAATGAGCGGCAGGTCAGCAATCGCCGGATTATTACGGACCGCACGTGCAACATCCGCGCCGTTCATATGTGGCATATGGTAATCCAAAATCACGACATCGACGCCAAGCCCAAGTTCCTTAGCTTGACTAACAACTGCCAGTCCCTCAGCGCCGCCGGTGGCTGCACAGGCATCGAAGTTCCAAGAGCGAATTTGCTCCAGCAAGATCGAGCGGTTAACCGGGTTATCATCAATGATGAGAATGCGTGCGCCGTTGACATCGAATGGCAAGATTTTCTTCCTAACCGTTGTTCCGTGCATGGGCAGTGCGATTGTGAACCAGAATGTTGAGCCCTGGCCCTGTTCGCTTGTCGCGCCAATTTCGCCGCCCATTAGAGCCACCAATTTGGTGGAGATAGCAAGGCCGAGACCTGTGCCTTCGTGGCGGCGCGTGGACGATGTGTCCACTTGGCTGAACTTTTCGAAAACCTGCTTAATTTTGTCTTGAGGAATACCCATGCCGGTGTCGGTAATTTTGAACATTAGCGAGACAATACCGGCAGACTCGTCGGTCGTTCCGGTAACATCCACCAGCACATGGCCACGCTCGGTAAACTTAACCGCATTGCCCATGAGATTTGTCACAATTTGGCGCAGACGCCCGACATCGCCAACCACATGTTCCGGTAAAGTTGGGTCAACGCGCACGATAAGCTCGAGGTCTTTTTCCTGAGCGCGAGCGGAGACCAGTGTCGCAACATCTTCAATCGCTTCGCCCAGTTTGAACGGCGCAGGGTCGAGCGCGAGCTGGCCAGCATCAATCTTGGAGAAATCTAAGATATCATTGATGATGGTCAAAAGTGCATTGCCGGATTTGACGATGATATCTGTGAACGTCTTCTGCTTTGTATCCAGGTCCGTGCGGGCTAACAGCTCGGCCATGCCCAAGACGCCGTTCATAGGGGTACGGATTTCATGGCTCATGTTGGCAAGGAATTCAGACTTGGCGCGGTCGGCAAGAATGGCTTTTTGTTCCGCACCTTTAAGCGCATTTTCTGCTGCTTTTTGTTCTGAGATGTCAAAGTAGCATACCAAGCGCCTACCGCCGGAAAGGGCGGTGCAGGAATAGACGAAGGTCTTGCCGTCCTTACGGGGAAACTCACGCGGCTCGATTTCGCCCGAGGCGATTTCGTCCAATCTGCCTTGAAGGTAGCTGTCCCAGTCGGCATCTTCGACATCATAGACACCGTTGTGGCGATTGGCTTCAATGCTTTTGCGAAAAGGATCACCCTCTTTCGCATCAGTTTCGCTCCAATGCCACATCGCGTAGTGGGCTTTGTTGACGAAAATGATGTTGAGATCCTTGTCCAACAGGGTCACCCCCATTTTCATGGCGTCCATTGTCGCGCGCATATCGGCTGATTGTTGTTCGGCAAACAAGTTGGCCGCTGCAAGTGCCTTTTGAGCCTTCTTCTGTTCGGTGATATCAAAGCAGGATGTGAGACGGTTGCCATTCGGCAATTTGATGCATGAGAAGATGAACATGTCGCTGCCGATGCCGCGCTCATCGCGGGGGGCAACGGTGCCGTCCCGCACTTCGTCCATGCAGCGTTTGACGTTCAGTTCCCAATCTTGCTTTGATACGTTGGGGAAATCCTTGTGGCTGAGTCGCACCATGTCTTCATAGCTTGTGCCTTCAAAAACCTCTCCGTTGTTGAGGTTCCAATTGCGCCGGTTGGTGGCATTGATAGCCACGACATTGAGGTTCTCGTCGATGAGTGTGACGCCCAGCGGCATTGCGTCTAGCAATTGCTTCAAGTTCTTGAAATCTTCAGCTGACTTCAAATTAACTTGCGCGATTTGCTCTTGGGCTTTTTTCTGCTCGGTGATGTCAAAATAGGAAATCAGACGCTTGCCACCAGACAGTTGCATCGCAGAAAAGAGCAAGGTTCTGCCATGTAGGCCACGTGCTTCACGCGGACTTATGTCGCCCTCGCTAATGGCGGCCAGCAGGCGCTCTGTGCGCTGGTTCCATGCAGCCTCATCATCGACCATATTTTCGGGGCGAAACCGGTTCATAGATTGACGAAACGGTTCGCCCTTAACATCAGCGTCAGCGGGCACATCCCAGAGCGCCCGGTTGGCTTTGTTTACAAATATTGTGTCGAGGTTTTCGTCCAAAATGGAAATGCCAAGCGGCATAGAATCGAGCACCGCTTCGAAGTCGGCCGCGCTGCGTTCAACGGCTGCCATGGCGATGGCCACGTCATTTTCGCGCTCTTTTATGTCATCAATTATCGTATTTGTACCGACGAGCAGATAACCGTCCTCACCAACCGGGATGCGATTTTTCAAAGTCAGGAAATGCATCTTGCGTCCGTCCTTGCGAAGTTTCGACTCTTCGTTCTGGCGGATTTTTCCTTCCTTTAGTACAGCATTATCCTCGGCACTGAATATCGCCGCATTTTCTGGCGTGTGAATATCAAAATCTGTGTAGCCAAGCGTTTCTTCGCTTGTCCGTTCATCCAGCTCAAGATTGGCTGTGTTAGCGAAAATTTTCTCTAACTTTTCATTTTTGATGAAGACTGACGAGGGGATGGCGTTGAGCACGTCAAACAGCAAATTTATTGTTTCATCTTTGCCATAGGTCGCAATAAAGTGGTCTTTAACTTTAACGTTCATGCCCAGCCCCCGATGGCCGCCACCATTCCTTTGGCGCAGCCTGAATTTTTATGGCGGGTGGAAATGCAAATCACTGCCCCCGCAACCAGCTGCAATCTTAACTCTTATGGTTAAAATTCAGTTTAACTGTCGCAAAATGGGACGGAATTTCCAAAATTGAAGCCAAATAATTGGAAAAATTGGAAATCCGCAGCGTAATTAAGTTTACGCCATGTTTCGAAAGTTCCTTTGATGGGGGCACCAAAAATCATACTTTCACGAATGATATGGAGCCGTTTAAATACGTGATTTGATATAATTTCACAAAAATAGCGATAGTTAAGAACTGTATTTTATTAGTGATAAAAATATATTTTACTAAATTAGGATATGAAATGGCTGACGATGACAGACCGCCGATTATAAGAGACATGATCCGCGACGGATTAGTTGTAACCAGAAACGGCCTATCCGCGCGCGTGTCTCTACCCGGGAGTGGAACCGGCGAAAGATCAGATAACAATGACGCTTCCCACGGAACTGCTAGGGGCGAATTCGCGAGCGGTTCCAGTGAATTTGATGATTATTCAAACAATGCAAATAGAACTCCCTCCGGGCAAGTTGTGAGACAGTCAACTAATGAGATACTAGACCACGTAGAGCAATGGACGGATGGACAGGAGGAGTTAGTTGAGAGTGACCGCTCTTATCATTTGATGCGTTTAGACAATGAAGAAACACTATTTGAAGATTTGGCGCATGACCATGTTTTGAGGCGCTTCGAGGTTTTAGAGGGTCGTGTTACCGATGCTGAACTTTATCAACCTATCGAGCGATCCTCTCGATTGTCGGATTCACAAGTTGAAGTTTTGCAAGGCTTGATATCAGATAGAGCGCGAGCAGAAGGCATTGCCGCGCCATCGCCGGATGAACCTGTTGCCAAACGACCTCGTCATGATGACAGAAGTCGTGATGGTGACCGAGATTTTTCTAGGGGATGATCCAGGGTCTGGACCTATTAATTTTGGTGCTAAATTATCGAAAAATGAAATCAAATTTCTGGATAACTTGGAAGTGACGCAAAGGCATTCTTAAACGCATCCGACCAGCCGTCGGAAATGGTGCGGTAATAGGGATCATCGCGCTCG
>JANPBE010000810.1:0-2288 GCA_031430295.1 Phyllobacterium sp. | reverse complement strand
GTACAGAAGCGTTCTTGACGGATGCGCATGGGCGCGATCATGTTACCCATGCCGAAATCGCGTTGGATAAGGACCACAAAATATTGGCCCTGAAGACTGACACAATCGCTAATCTTGGCGCTTACATGTCGTTGTTCTCGTCCGTCACACCAACTTATCTCCATGCCACGCTGCTGTCCGGCCAGTATAATATTCCGGCTGTCCACTGCAATATGCGTACCGTTTACACCAACACTGCGCCTGTTGATGCCTATCGCGGTGCGGGGCGTCCTGAGGCGACTTATACCGTCGAGCGGCTCATCGAAACGGCTGCGCGTGAGATTGGTATTGATCCTGCGGAACTGCGCCGCAAGAACTTTATCCGCCAGTTTCCGCATCAAACTCCAGTCGTACTTTGCTATGACGCGGGCGATTTTGAAGTGTCGTTGGATGCCGCCACTAAGGCTGCCAAGTATGATAGCTTTGCCAAGCGTAAGAAGGAAGCTGCGTCGCGCGGTATGCTACGTGGCATTGGTATGAGCTGCTATATTGAAGCATGTGGCATTGCGCCATCGGCCGCAGTTGGCTCTCTGGGTGCTGGTGTTGGCTTGTGGGAATCTGGCGAAGTGCGGGTGAATGCTGTTGGTACTGTTGAAATCCTCACCGGCTCGCATAGCCACGGTCAGGGTCATGAAACGACATTTGGTCAGTTGGTGTCCGAACGTTTCGGCATCCCAAGCGGCAATATTTCTGTTATTCACGGCGATACAGACAAGGTGCAAATGGGCATGGGCACATATGGCTCGCGCTCCGGTGCGGTCGGCATGTCGGCAATTGTCAAAGCCTTGGATAAGGTGGAAGCCAAGGCCAAGAAAATCGCGGCCCATTTGATGGAAGCCGACGAGGGCGACATCGTCATTGAAAACGGCGAGTTGAAAGTTGCCGGAACTGACAAGAAAGTGCCGTGGTTCCAAATGGCGCTTGCGGCCTACACCGCGCATAATCTGCCAGCGGGCATGGAGCCGGGCCTGAAAGAAGGCGCGTTCTATGATCCGTCTAACTTCACCTTCCCAGCTGGATGTAATATTTGCGAAGTGGAAGTGGACCCAGAAACCGGTGTTACCAAGATCATTCAGTTTGTTGCAGCCGATGATTTTGGGCGCATTATCAACCCGATGATTGTGGAAGGTCAGGTTCACGGCGGCATTGCGCAGGGCATTGGTCAGGCCATGCTTGAAGGCGCAGTTTATGATAAATCCGGTCAGCTACTAACGGCTAGCTTCATGGATTATTGTATGCCGCGCGCCAGTGATTTGCCGAGCTTCCAAGTGTCCACTTCGACAACGCTCAGCCCAAGCAACCCGCTTGGCATCAAGGGCTGCGGCGAGGCGGGTGCGATTGGTTCGCCGCCAGCGCTCATCAACGCCATCACTGATGCTATCGGCAATAATAATCTGACAATGCCTGCCACACCGCTTGCGGTTTGGAATGCGTTGCAGGCAGCGAAATAAGCGAAGGGAGAGAGTTATGTATGAAACTAATTATCATCGGGCTTCCTCTGTCGCAGACGCTGTGAAGCTGCTTAAAAAAAGTGAAGATCCGAAAATTCTTGCCGGTGGCATGACTTTAATTCCGACGATGAAGCAGCGCCTCGCTGCGCCAACGGACTTGGTGGATATTGGCCGGATGGCGGATATCCAGGGCATTAAAGTTAGCGGTAAGACTGTCACAATCGGCGCGGGCACGACCCACTCTGACGTTGCCAACAATGAGAAACTTGCCAAAGTCTGCTCAGCGCTTTGCTCACTTGCAAGCCATATCGGCGATCCGCATGTGCGCAATCGTGGTACAATCGGCGGCTCGATTTCGAATAATGATCCGGCAGCCGACTATCCATCCGCCATGCTGGCTTTGAATGCGATAATCGTAACTGACAAGCGTTCGATACCTGCCGACAAATTCTTCAAAGGCCTGTTTGAAACAGCACTGAAGGATGGCGAAGTGGTCACGGCCATTGAGTTTACGGCTCCTGCAAAAGCCGCTTACTCCAAGTTCCCAAATCCTGCATCACGCTATGCGATGGCCGGCGTATTTGTGGCCAAGGATAAGGATGGCGTGCGCGTAGCTGTAACTGGCGCTGGCGAAAGCGGCGTTTATCGTCACAAGGGCTTGGAAGCGGCACTAGACAAGAAGTTCGAAGCGGCATCAATCGATGCAGTGAAAGTCGATGCCAAGGGCCTGATGGGTGATATGCACGCAACGCCGGAATATCGTGCTGCGCTCATAAAGGTTATGGCGAAGCGAGCGGT
>JANPBE010000809.1:0-1532 GCA_031430295.1 Phyllobacterium sp. | reverse complement strand
TGTCAGAGGGCTATATTAGGGATGCTCGTGCAGCTCTGGCAACAGGCGATGCAAAAACTGGGTGGGAGGGCTAATGCGCTCTGAAAAAGGAGAACAGGCCTCAACCGGATTGAAATTGGCAGCTGCTGGCGGGCTATTGTTTCTGCATGTGCCGATACTTCTGATCTTCCTTTATGCGTTTACCACTGAGGAGCGCAGCTATGCCTTCCCGCCGCCGGGCTACACGCTGCAATGGTTTGGCATCGCGTTTAACCGCCCCGATGTGCGCGAGGCGCTGGCGCTTTCGGTTAAAGTTGCGAGCATTTCAACCGTGATCGCGCTGGTGTTTGGCACTATGATTGCGGCAGCGGTTTCGCGCTCAAAGTTCTTCGGGCGGGAGTCTATTTCGCTGTTGGTTATTTTGCCAATAGCCCTGCCGGGCATCATTACGGGTATCTCGCTGCGCTCGGCCTTTGGCCTTATGGACATTCCGTTTTCATTTTGGACCATCATTTTGGGCCATGCCACATTCTGTATTGTCGTGGTTTATAACAATGCCGTGGCGCGGTTTCGCCGTGTGTCGGGCTCACTGATTGAGGCCTCGATGGATCTGGGCGCGGATGGGTTTCAGACGTTTCGCCATGTGGTGCTGCCTAATATTTCCACCGCGCTTTTGGCGGGCGGTATGCTGGCGTTTGCGCTGTCTTTTGATGAGGTGATTGTAACGACCTTCACTGCCGGACAGCAGCAGACATTGCCGATTTGGATGCTGGAGGAGTTGGTGCGCCCGCGCCAACGGCCTGTGACCAATGTCGTGGCGATATTTGTGGTGCTGGTAACACTCATCCCGATTTTGGCATCCTACTATTTGACGCAAGGCGGCGATCAGGTTGATGGGCAAGGTAAGTGATATTGGCAAGCAATTTAAGTTTTGAAAGTTGGAGGATAAAATGGACACTCACATGCTAATCGGCTCAAAGTTTGAAGCGGGAACAGAGACTGCTGAGCAGGTGCTCAACCCGCGCACGGGCAAGCTGATTTTGGAATTGCCGGAGGCCTCGGAGAGCCAAATCAACGCGGCGGTGAAGGCGGCGGAAAAGGCGTTCATCACATGGTCGCGCACCACGCCGGGCCAGCGCTCGGGCTATCTCTTAAAAATTGCTGACGCGATTGAAGCCAATGCAGAAGAGCTGGCGAAGCTGGAAGCGCTGAATTGCGGCAAGCCGATTAACGCGGTTTTGAATGATGAAATTCCCGCCATTGTCGATTGCTATCGTTTCTTTGCCGGCGCTGTGCGCTGTATGCCGGGGCAGGCAGCGGGCGAATATTTGGCGGGGCATACGTCGATGATCCGCCGCGATGCGATTGGCATTGTTGGCTCGATTGCGCCGTGGAATTACCCGCTGATGATGATGGCGTGGAAACTTGCGCCAGCAATCGCTGGCGGCAACACGGTGGTTTTCAAACCCTCCGAACAGACGCCACTAACGGCACTGAAAATGGCGCGGCTGATGGCGGATATTTTGCCGGAAGGCGTGGTCAATGTCGTTTTG
>JANPBE010000808.1:0-4564 GCA_031430295.1 Phyllobacterium sp. | reverse complement strand
GCAACGTCCGCTTTCGGATTATCATAGCCCCACACAGCATTGGGTGCTTCGCCATCCTTGCTGTTCAATGACCAATAACGCGCCGTGCCTTTGTGCGGGCAGACTGTTTTATGATCGGTTTCCACGAAATACTCAGCCCGCAAATCCGCGCGCGGCACATACATTGTGGCGGGGTAAGAGCCTTCTTTGAGGGACAGCGCCTTGGTGCTTTCAGCAACGACCGCGCCCTTATAAACAACTGTGACTTTGCCGGACTGTGGTGTGATGGCGATATGGCTCATGGGATTCTCCTTTTGTGGTTGATAACTTAGGGCGCAGTTGGCGCACTTTCCAATCACAATCTGTTAGAGCTGGAAACGCAGACGTCACGCTTGACCTAGTGAAGGCTTTGCGCAAACATTAGATATGGATATTGCAAAGCACATAACTATCGATCCGGCGCGTCGCTCAGGCAAACCCTGCATCCGCGATACGCGGATTACGGTCTATGATGTGCTGGACTATTTGGCCTCCGGCATGAGCCAAACAGATATTTTAGCTGATTTTCCAGAGCTGAATGAGGCAGATATTCATGCTTGCCTCACGCTTGCTGCCGACCGAAAACGGCGCGTTGTGCGTTTAGAAGATTTTACTGACAACGATATGGCTCTTATTGGGGCCTCGAATATGTCGCCTGAATATGATTATCTTAATGCCGAATTGGACGATTGGCACCCTTAACGTCAGGTACTTTCTCATCCTTGAACAATCCGCCATCTTCACTAAAAGCACATCCATGACCATACTCTCTATCATTCGCCTGCCTCACGCCGCTGATCTTGCGCTGCCGTCTTACGAAACCGCAGGTGCGGCAGGCATGGATTTGCGTGCGGCTGTTGCTGACGATTTGGTCTTGCAGCCCAGCGAAAGGCTGGCAGTGCCTACTGGCCTCGTGCTTGAAATCCCAGAGGGTTTTGAAGGCCAGGTGCGTCCGCGCTCGGGTCTGGCGTTGAAAAGCGGGATTACCTGCCTCAATTCGCCCGGCACGATTGATTGGGATTATCGCGGCGAGGTGAAGGTTATTTTGGCCAATCTGGGCGCAGAGCCATTTACCATCACACGCGGTATGCGCATCGCCCAATTGGTCATTGCGCCTGTCACACGGGTGATGATTAAGGAGATTTTGCAGCTCACGCAGACGGCGCGCGGTACACGCGGGTTTGGCTCCACGGGCACGACTTAGGGTCCAGACCCACGCGAAGCGATTTCGGACAGCAATATTGTTAATGTTCTTGTCATTGCATCGGCAATATTGATGTCGCATGTTATACGCAAATGCTCCAAGCCGATGAATGTGGCATAGAAGTGCTCAGCATTTTTCTGGGCAATATCGGCAGGCAGGCCCGTACCTATGAAAAGCAGAGAGACAAAAGCTATGCGGTCTTTATCGATTTTGGTGACAGTCTCGGATACGTCAGCATCAAAGCGCGCCCAATCACGTATGGCAGGCTCAATGCCCACGCCGCCCAGCTCAGCGTCCGGAATGATAGAAATAGCCATGATTAACGCCTGAAGCGCCTCATGCGCCGGAAGTTTTAGCTGCTCGACAAAATGGCTGATTTCTACAGTTGCGCCTTGAACCCACGCCATAAGCATAGCTCGTTTCAGGGCGTTCAGGTCCAAAAAGTGCCAGTAAAACGAACCCTTGCTGGCACCCAAATCTCTCCCGAGAGATTCAACGCGGATAGCAGATACGCCGCCCTTAGCGAGGGCGCGGAAACCCGCCTTAATCCAGTCATCCGGCCCCAGTCTCGTCGTTGTTTTCATGCGACAAACATACGCAGGCGTATGGTCTTGCGCAAGGGGCGTAATTCATCAACCATACGGCAAAGTATGGAAAGGAACATGAGATGAATTATTGGTTAGTGGCCGCAGGCCTTGTTTCCGCTTTCACATTTGGCATCCACGTTTTCGCTGGCGGCCCAGAACTCCATTTACCTCTCATGCAAAGCGCGCTGCCTCCTGTCGCCAAGTCGGTGTGGAGCGTTGTCTGGCACAGCATTTCTGCCATGATTTTGCTTAATGCGATGGCATTCCTCCTAGCGGCGCGTCCACATGCGCAAGCGCGGGTAATCTGCACTTATCCATTGGCAGTCTCTTTTTGTATAACCGCCTTATTCCTTTTTTACGGTGTGACGCAGCATAGTTCACTTACAGTTTTGCCCCAATGGACTCTGTTTGTTGCTAGTTCTGTATTGGCAATCATTGGGTTAATGAACGTATGAAAATATTCAATGGAATAAAACTGCGATCCCTTCATCGGTTATCGGCGCTATTGTTGGTAGCTTTTCTTATTACTCACATTGGCAATCATCTGGCGGGGCTTGCGGGCCAAAGCACACATATTGCGTTCATGGCATCTGCCCGCGAGCTTTATCGTCATCGCTATGTTGAGCCGTTATTACTGCTGCTTATAGTCTGGCAAGCGGGTTCTGGTTTAACCCTACTATGGCGCGGCAGGAAACGAACTCGCGATCTACTTGGTTGGATGCAGCAATTATCCGGTCTTTATTTGTCGGGTTTTCTGCTAATTCATGTAGGAGCGGTCATTTCGGGAAGGCTCATTTTGGGTCTTGATACAGACTTTCGCTTCGCCGCAGCGGGTTTTTACGTATGGCCCTATATTTTGTTTTTCGCACCCTATTATTTTCTTGCCGTTCTTAGCCTGTTTGTACACGCTGGTTGTGGGCTGTATTGGTATCTGCCACTGAGGTTTCGCAATGGCTTCTTGGCCAGCTTCAGTTTGTTCGGGTTTATCGCGGCGCTGTTCATAGTACTCTCACTTTCCGGGGCGCTTTATCTGGTTGATATACCGCAAGCCTATCGCGCTACCTATGGCGGAGCATAAGTCTGGCCTTTCCAAAACAGCCATTGCTAAGGCAAAATAATCGGTGATAGTTTTTCTGAAAACGGAACCATTTTCATGACACTCACTGGCTTCATCACCTATTCCGCAGCGCTTGCTTTGGCTGTTGCCGTGCCGGGGCCGGGCATTGTTGCGCTGGTGGCCAGAGGCCTTGGTTCCGGCTTTCGCGCGACATGGCCCATGGCAATTGGTATTGCGCTGGGCGATCTGGTTTATTTAACAGCCGCCGTAATGGGCCTTGCGTTTATCGCTAAGAGTTTTGGTATTGCTTTCTTAGCGCTCAAATACGCGGGCGCCGCCTATTTGGCCTATCTCGCGTTCAAATTTTGGACCAGCGGCGTCGGCATTGAAAAGGTTGAGGCGCGGCGCGCTGAGGGGCCGGTGGCGTCATTTCTCTCCGGCTTGATGGTGACACTCGGCAACCCGAAAGTCATGGTGTTTTATCTGGCACTGCTGCCCGCCATCGTCGATCTAAACACTGTGACCTTCCAAGATTATGTTGTTTTAGTCGCGCTAACTTCGCTTATTTTGCTGGCAATTTTGCTGCCCTATCTGGCGCTGGCCACGCGCACGCGGGCACTGTTGCAAACGCCCAAAGCCCTAAAGCGCATTAGCCGCGTTGCCGCTGGCTTTTTGGGCGCGGCGGCGGTTGCTATCGCGGCGCGCGCTTAAGGAAAACCATTCCCACATTTTGGGCATTGCAGGGATGAAATTCCAATCAATTGCGATGTTCTCTGTGATTTCTCCTTCTATTTTCTCCACGCCGGTGTAGTCTGGCGCAATAGAATTTCGGGAGATGATTATGAGCGATGCAAAAAAACCCGGCCGTGGCCGCATTTATGATTCCATTATTGATACCGTTGGCGATACGCCGATTGTGCGCTTGGATAAGCTGGCGAAGGAAAAAGGCGTTGAGGCCAACTTGCTGGCCAAACTCGAATTCTTCAACCCGACATCATCGGTGAAGGATCGTATCGGCGTTGCCATGATTGAAAACTTGGAGCGCCAAGGCAAAATCACGCCGGGCAAAACTGTGCTGATTGAGCCAACATCCGGCAACACTGGCATTGGTCTGGCGTTTGCCGCCGCTGCCAAGGGCTATCATCTTATTCTCACGATGCCGGAAACCATGTCTGTTGAACGCCGCAAAATGCTCAAGCTTTTGGGCGCGGAGCTGGTGCTCACCGAAGGTGCCAAGGGCATGAAGGGTGCGATTGCCAAAGCTAATGAACTGGCGGCTGAAACGCCGAATAGCGTTATTCCCCAGCAGTTTGAAAATCTTGCCAATCCGGAAATTCACCGCAAAACCACCGCGCTGGAAATCTGGAATGATACCAATGGCAAGGTCGATATTTTTGTCTCGGGTATTGGCACGGGCGGCACGATTACCGGCGTTGGCCAAGTGCTGAAAGCGCATAATCCAAATGTGCAAATTGTGGCGGTGGAGCCGGAAGGCTCGCCAGTTCTTTCTGGCGGACAGCCGGGACCGCACAAGATCCAAGGTATTGGTGCCGGCTTTGCACCTGCAATATTAGACACGCATGTCTATGATGAAGTCATCCAGGTTTCCTATGACGAGGCGTTCGGCTATGCCCGTCTGGTGGCCAATCTCGAAGGTGTGCCTGTCTGCATTTCCTCCGGTGCTGCACTTGCAGCGGC
>JANPBE010000807.1:0-1101 GCA_031430295.1 Phyllobacterium sp. | reverse complement strand
AAGCACGGCAAGATCGACGACGTGCGCGCCTTTGCCAGCCACAATCTCATTCACCTAGAAGAGCCGTGGCGCGAGGCGGCGACATGGGAAGACTGGCTCGCCAGCGCCGGCGTCGCGCTCCCGTCCAAAAATCGCGGTCTGCTCATCAATGACTACGTCTCCGTCATCCAAGCCGCGCTGAACGGCCAAGGCATAGCGCTGGGCTGGCGGCATTTGGTCGAGCCGATGGTGGCGGACGGGCGGCTGGTTCGCGTGAGCGAGCACAATGTTATCACGGGCTCAGCGTTTCATGTGGTCTGGCAAAAGGACAGGCCGCTGTCGGGAAATGCGGTGAAGGTGCGGGACTGGCTGGTGGGGTGAGTGTTCGCTAATACAACCTTAAATGAATCTACCTTAGATGTTGCCAACAGACCAACTTGGGATGCAGTATGACCATTGGTGAAAGCAAGAAGCCCATTTTGAAGATAATTGGCATCGTGTTGCTGATGGCCTTTGTTTTCGGATACCGGCTTTTGCCAGTCATCAATGAACAAATTTCAATAGAAAACACCACCTATGGCGTGGTCACTTCTTTTGAGGAGTTTCCGAAAAACAAATTCAATTTCCATTCGTTACCAAGAGTTTGGGTTCATCTAGAATCAGATCGGACGATTATTTTGAACCAAACACTGCCGTTCAATCTCAGCATTGGCCAACGTCTGCGCATCACCACATGGAAGCGCCGCTTGTTTGGCTACAGCACAATGTATGAACCTGCGTAGGCTTCCCCTTCTCCCCAATTCTCCATCGGGGAGTAAGGTGCCCGAAGGGCGGATGAGGGGCGAAAGATCAGTGAAGTTCGGTGCGAGACCGCCCTTCACCCTGCCCTCTCCCCGATGAAGAATCGGGGAGAGGCGGAGGTTTCATCCCGAGGCCTCGTCATTCCGGGGCCGCGCAGCGGAACCCGCGAATCCAGAGATGGGTAGTGGAGATTACACTCGTTTTTGGGCATTTAACTGTTTGATTTTAATGAGATTTCGCCGGTAGTTCATTTCGTCCTCAGACCTCACGGCTCTGGATCCCCGGTTCCGCTACGCGGTCCGCGCACGATGCGATGCGGGT
>JANPBE010000806.1:0-3747 GCA_031430295.1 Phyllobacterium sp. | reverse complement strand
GCTTTCCGAAAGCAACATCACGCAGACTGTTATGGCCCCGACGGGCGAGAAGGATGCCGAGCGTTTTGACGATGGCGTGTGGTTCCGCATTCCGCAGGGCCGCAAGCACAATGTTGAGCCGCGCTGGCTTATCCCGACGCTGTGCAAGGGCGGTCATGTGACCAAACGCGAAATCGGTTTCATCCGCATTTTGGAAAATGAAACCCGCTTTGAAGTGCGGCCAGAACGGGCGGAAGCCTTTTTTGAAGCCATCAGCAATGTGAAGGGCAGCGACAAGGGCCTGCGCGTGACAAAGTTTGTCGGCGATCCAAACGTTTTGCCACCGCGCAAGGAAGCGACCTTCAACGACAAGCCGCGCTGGGATAAGACCGAGCGCGATGCACGTCCGGCGCAATATGGCGATGCGAAGTCTTACGATAAGCCAGCCAAGAAATCCTACGACAAACCGCGCGAAGGCAACGCTGCACCTTACGGCAAGCCAGCCAAGAGCTTCGATAAGCCTGCCAAGACTTGGGACAAACCCAAGGACGGCGCTGCGAAGTCTTATGATAAGCCCAAAACCTTTGACAAGCCGAAGTCATTTGACCAGCCTAAAGCGTGGGAAAAGCCAAGGGAAAGCGCCTCACGTCCGTATGAAAAGCCAGCTAAGTCATTCGACGGCGGCACGGCATCCGAGCCTAAGAAAGTGTGGGATAAGCCACGCGAAGGCGGCGGTGATAAGCCTAAGCGGGTGTTTAAGAAGAAAGATTGAGGGTGCGCGCGGAGTGGAAGCTTCGCGCCGCTCGTCTAGCTTGATGCGGCGGTTAGGGGAAAGGGAAGATCGTGCCGCCTAACTTTCAACTCTTCTATCATCTCTATGGCTTCATCTATTGAGTCTTCTGAAAGTGTGTCATCAGCTAAAACATGCTTCAAATAGTATTCGGCAGTGTTCATCATAAAGCGCATCGGCTGCTGCGAAGGTTTCGTCGGTGGCGAACATTGTGCTCGTCACGTGCTTTGCTCCATTTATCAGAAATTTTATAGAGCCAGCGCTCTCAACGCTGCTTCTGGTTCTTTCTCAATAATGCGTAATAGCGCGATCATTGCGGCATCCGGCTTGCGCCTTCCTTGCTCATAGGCTTCCATTGTTCGGGCCGGGATATGGAACTCCGACTCAAATGCCTTCGTGCTGCGAGCAACACCTTGCCGGATCGTTTTGATTTTTTCCGGTGTTAGCAAATTTGCAGGCGCTTGATAGCTAACAACCTCAATTTCGCCGCGCAAATGCGCGGCCATTTCCGCAAAAGCCTCAACCAAATCATCACCGACCTTTGACATATTAATTTCCCTTCAGACTTTCAATAAACGCCAAAATAGACTTTCGTTGATCGTTAGATAGATCATCTCGTTCATTTTTGGGGTAGGCAGTCATCATGTAAATTGCTGATTTGACGGCAACATAGTAAATGACACGACCGCCGCCACTCTTCCCGCGCCCATGTAATGCAATCCGCGCTTTGCGAACGCCACGTAGACCTTTGATTATGGGGTGAGCTTCCGGTGCTGTAAGAATCGTAAGCTCAACGTTTTGCATATCCTCAGTTGTCAGGTCCATATTCGCCATTGCGCGTATATAAGGCTTCAATCTGATTATCTGCATGACTTAATATTACTACAATTGGTTTATACGTCAATGTAGTAAATACGACGAATCATTAGGAAATCTCCACTTTCCAAATCATGCCGCCCATGAAACAACTTCTCGCGAAAACAGGAGCCTTTCATGACACCCATAAAACCTTGGTCCACAGTCGCCCCCACGCTTGTTGATGTGGCGGCTGGCAGGCGGCCTGCTGATTTGGTTATTCGCGGCGGGCGCTGGGTGAATGTGCATTCGGGCGAGATTATTCCTGATACCGATTTGGCGATTATCGAAGGGCGCTTTGCCTATTGCGGGCCGGATGCCAGCCATTGCATTGGGCCTGATACCAAAATTATTGAGGCCAAAGGGCGCTATCTCGTGCCGGGGCTTTGCGATGCGCACATGCATGTGGAAAGCGGGATGGTGACCGTCACCGAATTTTGCCGCGCGGTTATCCCGCATGGCACGACGAGCATGTTTATTGACCCGCATGAAATTGCCAATGTGCTTGGCCTCGATGGTGTGCGCCTGATGCACGATGAGGCTGCGGCGATGCCGACCAATGTTTACGTGCAACTACCATCTTGCGTGCCGTCTTTCCCCGGATTGGAACACGCTGGCGCGGCGTTTGCGGCGGCGGATTTTGCTGAAGCTATTCAATGGCCGAATATTATCGGGCTTGGCGAGGTGATGAACTTTCCCGGCGTTATCGCCAATGATCCGATTATGGTGGCGGCAATTGCGGCGACTGTGAACGCGGGCAAGACCGTTGGCGGGCATTACGCCTCGCCGGACCTTGGCAATGCGTTTCACGCCTATGCCGCTGGCGGGCCGGAGGATGACCATGAGGGCACGCGGGCGGAAGATGCCATTGCGCGCGTTCGCCAAGGCATGAAGGCCATGCTGCGCCTCGGCAGTGCATGGTATGATGTGGCAACTCAAATCAAAGCCGTGACGGAAAGCGGGCTGGACTCGCGCAACTTTATTTTATGCACAGACGATTGCCATTCCGGCACGTTGGTGGACGAGGGCCACATGGACCGCGTGGTGCGTCATGCTATCCAGCAGGGGCTGAAACCCATCACCGCTATTCAAATGGCAACGCTGAACACGGCGCAACATTTCAAGCTGGAGCGGGAGCTGGGCTCCATCGCGCCGGGGCGACGGGCTGACTTTTTGCTGGTGTCGGATTTGGCGACAATGGCGATTGATGAGGTCTATGCGCGCGGCGTGCATCTGGCCAGCGGCGGTAAGTTGATAGCAGACATCAAGCCATATGATTATCCGGCGAGTGCCAAAAATACCGTGAATATGAAGCGGGATTTGGTGGCCCGCGATTTCGATATTGCCTCACCCACGGGCGCAAACTCTGTGACTGTGCGGGTCATTGGCGTTGTGGAAAACCAAGCCCCAACTAAGGCGCTGACGGCCACGCTTGGCGTATCCGACGGGCTGGTGGCGATGGATGGCGAGAACGATATTTGCCAAATAGCGCTGGTGGAGCGCCACCGCGCCACGGGCAATGTGACCAATGCGTTCGTCTCCGGCTTTGGCTACAAATTGCCCTGCGCCATGGCCTCCACCGTGGCGCACGATAGCCACCACATGATTGTGGTGGGCACGAACAAAGCAGACATGGCACAAGCCGCCAACCGCCTGCGCGAGATCGGCGGCGGGGTGGTACTTATCTCTCAGGGCAAGGAATTGGCGCTGGTTGAAATGCCGATTGCGGGGCTGATGTCTGCCGAGCGTGCCGAGATCGTAGCGGCGAAAGCGGCAAAGTTGACGGACGCCATGCGCACCGTTGGCTGCGATTTGAACAACGCCTACATGCAGCACTCGCTGTTGGCGCTGGTGGTTATTCCCGAGCTGCGCATTTCAGATGTGGGGCTGATTGATGTGCGGACGTTTGAGAAGGTGGAGCTGTTTGTGTGACCCGTTACATCGCGCTGTTACGCGGCATCAACGTCAGCGGCGCGAACAAAGTGCCGATGGCGGATTTGCGGGCTATGCTTGTGGGCCTCGGCTTTGAGGATGTGCAGACCTACATCCAAAGCGGCAATGCGGTGTTCGGTACGGAAGCCGAGCAGGGCGCTTTGCAGGGGCTGGTTGAGGCGGCGTTTGTT
>JANPBE010000805.1:0-3020 GCA_031430295.1 Phyllobacterium sp. | reverse complement strand
CCGTGCTGCGCCATTTGCACCGAGCACGGACGGAATATCTCGTTTTGGAAGTAGATGAGACCAATGCGCCCGCTATTGGACTCTATAAGCGGTTCGGCTTTAGAGAGGTGGCACGGCGGCCTGCTTATTACGATGCAAAGGACGGCAAGACCTCAGCGCTTGTCATGCGCCTTGATCTCCACTAATCCGATAAAATAGGCTAAGGGATTTTTGCGGCGTGACGTCACAGCTAGAAACACTTTGCACGGAAAAAGGTGTACGTATGACCGGCCAGCGCCGTGTCATCGCGCAAGTGCTCGGCGCGTCGGCGGACCATCCCGATGTGGAGGAACTGCACCGTCGCGCCGTTGCCATCGACCCGCATATTTCCGTCTCAACAGTTTATCGCACTGTTAAGCTGTTCGAAGATTTGGCAATTATCGAGCGCCATGAATTTCGCGATGGCCGTGCGCGTTACGAAGCCATGCCCAATGAACATCATGACCATTTAATTGATTTGAAATCCGGCAAAGTGATTGAATTCACAGATCCGCGCATCGAAGCGCTGCAAGAAGAAATCTGCCGCGAATTAGGCTTCAAACTCGTGGATCACAGGTTGGAATTATACGCGGTACCCGTGCGCGATAAGAAGCCAAAGAACAGCGCGTGATGGTCGGCGTATTGCGGGTCACACTAATGGCGGTTGCCATCATTTCAGTGACACTGGCGCTGCTGCCTTTTCAAATTATCGCTTCACGTTTGCAGCGCTTTTGGCACAAATCACTGCCGATGTTTTGGCAAGGATTGATGTGCAAGTTACTGGGCCTGCGGGTTCACACCCACGGTGAAATGCCGAATGGCAGGCCACTGCTGCTGGTCTCAAATCATATCTCTTGGACGGATATTTTGGTTTTGGGCTCACTTGGTCAAATATCATTCATCGCCAAGTCAGAAGTGAAAACCTGGCCGGTGTTTGGCGTTTTTGCCAGATTACAAAATACAGTTTTCATTGAGCGTGATCAGAAAAAGCAGTCCGGTGCGCAAGCGCAAGCTATTGCACAGCGATTGAAGGACGGCGATGTGCTGGTGCTGTTTGCCGAGGGTACCACCTCGGATGGCAATCATGTTTTGCCATTCAAATCTTCACTCTTCGGCGCTGCCAAAGTCGCACTTTTGGACGCACCAGATGGCTATGTGTTGGTCCAATCTGTTTCAATTGCTTATACAAAACTCCATGGCATCCCAATGGGGCGCTACCATCGGACTGTGGCTGGATGGCCGGGAAATGTTGGTCTTGTCAAGCATTTGATGGGTGTTATTCGCGCTGGCGCTATTGATGTTGAGGTTACATTTGGCGAACCGCACAAAGTGTCGAAAACCACAAGCAGAAAGGCATTGGCACGCGCGATTGAAACGGAAGTTCGCTCAATGCACCAAGGCAGCCTAAGCGGCACACGTGCGCAACAGTTGACGCTAAAGCCTTCTCAAAAGCACTGAAACCAGCTAGAGCGCCTGCCATGAGCGAACTTATCACTGATATTGAAAATGCCCCCCGCCGTAAAGTCTTGGTGAAAACCTATGGCTGCCAGATGAACGCCTATGATTCCACGCGCATGGCGGATTCTTTGGCGGGCGAAGGCTATGACCAGACCGAGAGCTTGGACGAAGCAGACCTCATTCTGCTCAATACCTGCCATATCCGCGAAAAAGCGTCTGAAAAAGTCTATTCAGAACTAGGAAAACTTCGCGAACTCAAAGCAGTTCGTAAATCCGAAGGACGCACTTTGGCGGTCGGAGTCGCCGGATGCGTGGCGCAGGCAGAGGGCAAAGAAATATTCCGCAGGGCCCACGCCGTGGATCTGATTGTCGGTCCGCAGACTTACCATCGTCTGCCGGAAATGCTGCGCCGCGTTGATGCTGGCGAGCGGGTTTCCGATACGGAATATGCCATTGAAGATAAATTTGCCCATTTGCCGGAGCCAACAAAAGCCAAGGTCGCGGCGCGCGGTATCACAGCGTTTCTCACGGTGCAGGAAGGCTGCGACAAATTCTGCACGTTCTGCGTCGTCCCTTATACGCGCGGCAATGAAGTTTCGAGACCCGTCTCGCAGATTTTAAAGGAAGCAGAAAATCTCGCCGCCGCCGGTGTTCGTGAAGTCACGCTGCTCGGTCAAAACGTCAACGCTTGGGAAGGCGAGGCGCTGGACGGCACCCACTGGACGCTCGCCAAATTGCTCTATCGGTTGGCAGAGGTCAAAGGCTTTGACCGCCTACGCTACATCACCAGCCATCCGCGCGACATGGGTGAAGACCTGATTGACGCGCATCGTAGTCTCCCGCAATTGATGCCCTATCTGCACCTTCCTGTTCAATCCGGTTCTGACCGTATATTGAAAGCGATGAACCGTAAGCACACGGCGCAAGACTATTTGAAACTCATTGACCGCATTCGCGCTGCCCGTCCGGACATTGCGCTGTCTGGTGATTTTATCGTCGGTTTTCCCGGTGAGACTGACGAGGATTTTGAGGCTACGCTCGAGATCGTGCGCAAGACCGGCTATGCCGCCGCCTATTCCTTCAAATACTCGCCGCGCCCCGGCACACCTGCCAGCGATATGGAAAATCACGTTCAACCAGCTGTCATGAATGAGCGGCTACAAGTGCTGCAAGCACTGATTCTAAAGCAGCAAAATGATTTTGCAGAAAGCCTATTTGGTAAAACCGTGTCAGTTTTGATTGAAAAAGCCGGTCGCCATGATGGGCAAATGGTAGGGCGTTCACCTTACCTACAACCTGTTATTCTTGACGACACGGCCGCGCAAATCGGCCAGACTGTGGAAGTGCGAATCACCGGCGTTCGCGCCAATTGTTTATTGTCCGAACCGCTCTAAGTTTTATTGCGGATCATGAAAAGGAGAGACGTTTGACTGCCAAGGAAAAGCTGAAACTAGGCCAGCCCATTCGCGCTGGTGCCGCATCCGACATGGCCCAAATCGTCCTGACCTTCGACAATAATAAACACGCGACCGCACTCTTTGGGC
>JANPBE010000804.1:0-2722 GCA_031430295.1 Phyllobacterium sp. | reverse complement strand
GCATTCCAGTTCGTCAGGATGACGGCGGTGATGTGCGGATCGATGAGCCTCAACAGGTGCCGGGCATCGAACTAATACCCGGCCTGTTGAGGCAACTAGTGCCGCAGGACGGCGGCGATACAGGCGCAGGTAATATACGAAACAATGACATCAAAGTCGTGGACTGTCCGGCTGGGACATCTAGAGACAATAATGGTCGCTGCGTCTCATCGGGAAAAAATTAGCGCAGGACAGGATAGAGGATGGCAAGATTTCTGGTGGCAGCGCTGATCGTGAAAATTGGTTCTAAGTTAGGCAATCGCTCTACGTTGGCGGGGCTGGGTTCATCCAACCCAGGCCCGCCGAAGTCCCACTAACGGGCCGGTATTCGCACCCGACCCAGCCTTGATAGCCAAGAGCATCGATGTGCCGAAGGATATGATGATAGTTGATCTCACCTGTTCCAGGCTCATGGCGTCCGGGATTGTCGGCAATTTGGATGTGACCGATGCTAGGCATGAGGCGGGCGAGCGTGGCGCATAATTCCCCTTCCATGCGCTGCATGTGATAGACATCGTACTGGAGTTTTATGTTTGGCGCGGCGACATCATCCAGTGCCTGCATTGCTTGCGCCGATGTGTTGATGAAGAAGCCGGGGATATCGAAATAGTTGATCGGCTCTAGCAGCAATGTGAGACCAGTGTCTTTTAGAGTGGCAGCTGCAAATTCGAGATTTGCGATGAGTGTTTGCCACGCACGCTCTGCGGTGACTTGCGGTGGTTTGATGCCTGCCAGACAATTGATTTGAGGGCAGCCCAACCGGTTGGCATAGTCAACTGCCGTTAAAACACTCTTGTGGAATTCGGTAACACGATCTGGATGGCAGGCGATGCCGCGCTCTCCATTTGCCCAATCACCTGCAGGCAAGTTAAACATTGCCTGCTCTAGTCCGTTGTCATCTAAGCGCCTACGAATATCTTCAGGCTGAAATTCATATGGCGACATATATTCAACGCCCTTGAACCCGTCCTTTGCGGCCGCTGCGTAGCGATCCAGAAAATCAAATTCCTGATAAAGGAATGACAGATTGGCGCTGAATTTTGGCATTTATTGCCCGTTAAACCTGCCAAGTTTCGCGTGGCGGTTTACATCCTTGTAGAGCAGATAGCGAAACTTCCCCGGGCCGCCTGCGTAGCATGCCTGTGGGCAAAAGGCGCGCAGCCACATGAAATCACCGGCTTCCACCTCGACCCAATCTTGATTGAGCCGGTAAACCGCCTTGCCTTCGAGCACATAAAGACCGTGCTCCATCACATGGGTTTCGGCAAAGGGTATGACCGCTCCGGGCTCAAAATTGACGATGCTTACGTGCATGTCATGACGCATATCTGTGGGATCGACAAAGCGGGTGGTGGCCCATTTGCCGTCTGTGCCTGGCATTGCATTGGGCACGACCTCTTGCTCATTGGTAACAAAGGCATCGGGCGCCGCGATGCCTTCCACAGCTTCATATTGCTTGCGTATCCAATGAAAGCGGACAGGCGCGGTGCTATTGTTGCGGACTGTCCAATCACATGCGGGCGGCAAATATGCGTAACCGCCGGGGAGCATGTTGTGAGTCACGCCGTCCAAGGTGAGCGTCAATTCGCCTTCCACGACGAACAGTACGCCCTCGGCCTCCGCATCTGGTTCGGGCTTGTCGCTTCCGCCTTGGGGCGATACTTCCATGATGTATTGCGAAAATGTTTCTGCAAAGCCGGACAGCGGACGGGCGATAATCCATGCACGGGTTTTATCCCAATGAGGCAGATAGCTGGTCACAATGTCCCGCATCACACCCTTGGGAATTACCGCATAGGCCTGGGTAAACACCGCGCGACCTGTGAGCAAATCAGTCTGGGGCGGATGGCCGCCGTGCGGGGCGAAATAGGTCGGCGTGGTCATGTGAGAATCCTGTGTATTTTGCCGGATAGTGCCAAGAGATGCGTGTGAAGGGAAGGGCTCACGTAACCGCGCTTTTCACTTGGTATTGCGGCAGCGCCCAGAGGCGTTTGCTCATCACTTTGGTGATAATTTTGATGGCGCGGATAACGTCGCTCTCGTCGTTATAGAGCGGTGCGAAGCCGAAGCGCATGATGTCCGGCGCACGGAAGTCGCCAATCACGCCGTGGTCAATTAACGCCTGCATGGCGGCGTAGCCGTGCTCAAAATGGAATGAAACTTGGCTGCCGCGTTGGTGCGGGTCGCGCGGGCTGGCAAGGGTGAGTTCGGGGCAGGCGGCCTTCAAGCCATATATGAACCGTTCGGTGAGGGCGATGGATATTTGCCTTAGCCTTGCCATGTCCACCTCATCCCAAATATCTAGCGAGGCTTCCAGTGCTGCCATTTGCAATATCGCTGGCGTGCCAATCCGCATCCGGTCGATGCCCTTAGCGGGCCGATACTCATGGTCGAAGGCAAAGGGCGCGGCATGACCTAGCCAGCCGGATAATGCGGGTCGGGCGTTATCTATGTGATCTGGCCGCACATAGATGAAGGCTGGTGCGCCGGGGCCGCCGTTGAGATATTTATAGGTGCAGCCGGCCGCAAAATCGACGTTGCTTTGGGTAAGTTCCACTTCAAACGCACCCGCTGAATGGGCCAAATCCCAAATCACCAGCGCACCCGCTGCGTGGGCTTTGGCAATCAGATTTACCATATCGTGTTTGCGGCCAGTCCGGTAATCCACCTCGGTGATCAACAG
>JANPBE010000803.1:0-4780 GCA_031430295.1 Phyllobacterium sp. | reverse complement strand
GCGAAGGCCAGCGGGACGGCCATCGAGCTGAACACCGCTGGTTTGCGGAAGGACTGCAAAGAGATTTACCCCAGTCGCTACTTTCTATCCCTGAAATGCGCAATCAAATTGTAGTCGTTCTATTCGCACATGGTGAGGATGTGATTTGAGGAAGATTGACTGCAAAATATTAGCTGCCAATTGGATGATCGTTGTTGCCTAGCCCCTCCCGCAATTACACCGGCCCCTTTCGCAATACGCCGGGACGCCTATTCGGCATGGGCTTCGTGCGGCTGTATCAGCTCACACTCTCTGGCTTCATCGGCAATAATTGCCGCCATCTGCCGACATGTTCTGAATATGCATATGAGGCGATTGCGCGGCACGGGCTGTGGTCTGGCGGATGGATGGGAGTGTTTCGCGTAATGCGCTGCGGGCCGGGCGGGACTTGTGGCATTGATAACGTGCCCGAAGTGTTGGATGTGCGATTGAAATGGTATTTGCCTTGGCGGTTTTGGAAGGTGCATGCGCCGCATACCCATTAGTCAGCGTTTACCCACACTTTACCCGCAAACGCTAAAGCGCTAAGACGCACTCCCTTTATAACTGATTTGACCCCACCCGCGTTCGTTTGCGGGACTGGAAAACGGAGACTTAAATGACACAAATTTCACAATCCATTTCCCTTACTTTCCCTGATGGTTCTGTGCGCGAGTATGATGCTGCGCTGACGGGCCTTGCCCTTGCCGAAGGCATTTCAAAATCGCTTGCCAAGAAGGCTGTTGCCTATGCGCTGAATGGCGAAGTGCGCGATCTTTGCGATGCGATTGGCGCGTCTGGCGCGATGGAGATTTTGACCCGCGACGACAAGCGCGCACTGGAACTCATCCGCCACGATGCTGCGCATGTGATGGCGGAAGCTGTGCAGGAATTGTTTCCGGGCACGCAGGCAACCATCGGCCCTGTTATAGAAAACGGCTTTTATTATGATTTTAAGCGCACCCACGCGGACGGGTCGGACAATCCATTCACGCCGGAAGATTTGCCTGTAATCGAAAAAAAGATGCGGGAAGTTATTGGCCGCAATAAACCATTTACGAAGCAGGTCATTAGCCGCGAGCAGGCGAAGGAAATTTTCGGCGCCAAGGGTCAGACGTATAAAATCGAATTGATTGATATGATTAAGTCTGGCGAAGATTTGAAAATCTACGCGCAGGGCGATTGGTTCGATCTGTGCCGTGGGCCGCATATGGCTTCCACGGGGCAAATAGGCACGGCATTTAAGCTGATGAAGGTGGCAGGCGCTTATTGGCGTGGCGATTCAACAAAGCCAATGCTGAGTCGCATTTATGCGACGGCTTGGCATACGCAGGAAGAGCTCGACGGCTATTTGAATATGCTGGAAGAAGCGGAAAAGCGCGACCATCGTAAACTTGGTCGTGAGATGGATTTGTTCCACTTCCAAGAGGAAGGTCCGGGCGTGGTGTTTTGGCATCATAAAGGCTGGCGCATGTTCCAAAATCTGGTGAGTTATATGCGCCGCCGCTTGGATGAGCATGCTACCAAGAAGTCAATGCGCCTCAGATATTGGACAAGTCACTGTGGGAAACATCGGGCCATTGGGGCTGGTATCAAGAGAATATGTTCGCGGTGAAATCTGCTCATGCCTTTACTCATCCCGATGATCCTGAGGCGGACCAGCGCATTTTTGCGCTGAAGCCAATGAACTGTCCCGGCCATGTGCAGATTTTCAAGCACGGTTTGAAGTCTTATCGCGATCTGCCAATTAAAATGGCGGAGTTTGGTAATGTGCATCGCTACGAGCCATCCGGCGCGCTGCACGGGCTGATGCGTGTGCGTGGCTTTACGCAGGATGATGCGCATATTTTCTGTACAGAAGAACAGCTGGCCAGCGAATGTTTGCGTATCAATGACCTCATCTTGTCCACCTACGCCGATTTTGGCTTCTCGGGTATCACGGTGAAGCTCTCAACCCGCCCTGAAAAGCGTGTTGGGTCTGATGAAAATTGGGACCATGCTGAAGAGATTATGGGCGCGGTTCTTAAACAAATCGAAGCGCAGTCTGGCGGCACGATTAAGACGATGATTAACCCCGGTGAGGGTGCGTTCTACGGTCCGAAATTTGAGTATGTATTGCGCGACGCTATTGGCCGTGATTGGCAGTGCGGCACGACGCAGGTGGATTTCAATCTGCCGGAACGTTTTGGTGCGTTTTACATCGACAATGAATCCAACAAGAAGCAGCCGGTTATGGTGCATCGTGCGATTTGTGGTTCTATGGAGCGTTTCTTGGGTATTTTGCTTGAAAACTTCGCCGGTAATTTGCCGCTCTGGTTTGCGCCTATCCAAGTTGTGGTCGCCACGATTACCTCTGAGGCTGATGGCTATGGCGCGGAAGTTGCGGCGATGCTGAAGAAGGCTGGTCTTCATGTTGAGACCGATTTCCGCAATGAAAAGATCAACTATAAGGTACGCGAACATTCGCTGGCTAAGGTTCCCGTGATGGTGATTTTGGGTAAGCGCGAGGCGGAAGAGCGTAAGGTAAACATTCGCCGTTTCGGCTCACGCGACCAAACGGAGTTCATGCTGGACGAAGCTATATTGGCTTTGGTGGCAGAAGCTCGTACGCCTGACGCTGTGCGCAAGCTCGATTAAGATTATGCTTTGAATGTCCCGGAGGCCGTTGCCTCTGGGATTTCACACGACTGTCATCACCAACAAATATGATCATGGAACAATAGCGCATCGGGGGATCGAATGCAGTTTCATGAATTTTCTTACGCCAATGCAGACCAGCCGCGCTTGAAGCGCTGGGTTATCCGCTCGGTGGAAGGTCTATCCGGACGCAATCACTATTTCGGGCTCTACAATATTTGGCGTCATGAGATAGTACCGACTGGCGAGCGAGTGTTTGGGCGGATGCTGGAGCTCATAAATGTGCGCCTTGGTCTCACCCAACAATGGCCGCCGCAGAATCTGCCAGAAGGGCCGCTGGTGCTGCTTGCTAATCACCCGTTTGGAATTGGCGATGGTGTAGCGATTTTGGCATTGGCCGAAACTTTGAACCGGCCTTTTAAAGTGCTCATCAACAATGATCTTTTGAAAATTCCAGAGATGGCACCTTATGCACTGCCAGTTTCTTTTGATGAAACGAAGGAAGCTTTGGCGCAAAATTTGAAGATGCGGCATGAGGCTGTAAAGCTTCTTAAAGAGGGCGTCACCATTGTGATTTTCCCAGCGGGCGGCGTAGCAACGGCGCGCACCGTATTTGGCCAAGCGGAAGATTTACCGTGGAAAATGTTTCCGGCAAAGCTCATCCAAGCGGCTGGCGCTTCCGTGGTTCCCATCCATTTTTCGGGACAGAATGGAACGTTGTTTCACCTTGCCAGCAAGCTGTCTCTGACACTGCGCCTTTCTTTGCTGGTCCGCGAATTTCGACGTCTTACCGGCAAATCTATCGGTGTAACCATTGGTGATGTTTTGCCTTGGTCGCAATTATCGCAAATCACGGATCGCAAGCTGCTCCTAGAAAAGCTGCACAATGCCGTGTTTGCAATGGCCAAACCTCAACCGCGTAACAGGCTTCAAATTGCGTTTGATAGTTTGAATCTGAAATCAGCGACAAGGCATTGATTTCACAGATTGTTTACGGTGCAGCAAGCACTTCGACATCTTGATTGCGCCCGGCTACGACGGTAAAATCACGCTGGTAAATCTTCTCTTTGTTCTTGGCAATGATGGTATAGTCGCCTTCGGCCAAAACCATTGACGCGAACGCGCCAACGCTTTCTTTGATTATTTCACCCGATGGATTGACCACCGACCAAGAAGTATCCGCCATCGCCTCGCCGCCGGCCTCGCGCACCAGTTTGAGAGTCAATTCGGCGGCTTTGTGCTCCATTGTTGCTTCGGTAAGCTTGCCCGCCTCTACCTTCAGGTCTGAACGAATGATGGCGTTCACAGTGCCATACGTGGACACGATATGGTACGTTCCCTCATTGAGGCGCACGACACCTTCGGGTTTTACGTCGGGGATAATCAGTGCCCGTTCGCCGTTTTCCTGCTCATCGCCCGAGTAAATATCAAAGTGTAATTTATCGGCGGGAATGCGCACGCCGCCTGACAGAACGCCATTGAGCTTAATGCCACCTGCATCCAAGACAAGCACTTCTGAGCGGTTATCTGTGCTAATCGTGATACGCTTTGTGATGCCTGTTCGCCCGAAAGCGGCGTGAACCAGATAGCTGCCGGGCTCCAACGCAAAACGAGTAGTCCCGCCATTTGCAGTCGCGATCAAAGGCAATTTCCCATCATCGTTTGGATCAGGTTTGAAAATGCGCCAGATAATGCCGCGCTCGATAATATCGGTGTCTTCGGATAGCTTCGCAGCCACTGTTAACTCGCGCATATTGGGTTGCATGGTTGTAGCTTGTTTGCTTGAAGGGGCATAACTTTTCAGGCTGGGCAGAACCAGCTTGGGAAGTTTGAGCGATTCCGCAGCAAAACCATCCATGCCTGTTACGCACATTGCCATCGCAATGGTTGGAATGAGCCAGCGATGGGAAATGCAAAGAGATATCATGCGCTCATCAAGTCCGGGTTAAAGCCTTTTTTGTGGCAAACGGCACAAAGACTGGCATTTCGCGTTTGGTTTCCCATATGTTGGCAGCCTGTGCAAACAGGAATCATAATCTTCTGGAGTTATATTTTGAACGACGCAGTTTTGGAATTTTTACGTACCCGCAAGTCGCCGCCAATTTCGGTTCTTCATGCACCTGGC
>JANPBE010000802.1:0-2033 GCA_031430295.1 Phyllobacterium sp. | reverse complement strand
CCGCGCTGGTATCGGTTCGGTCAGAGGGCACGAAGCGTATTTACATGATCGAGAAATCCGGTTTCGATGGTGTGAATATGTGGCTGGATCAGTTCTGGACACGGGCCTAAGAAGCGGTCGGCAAACGGTCGGTAAGCACACGGGAAACGCACGAAATGAGTGCGGAATGCGTACGCCGCGCGTGCGTAATTGATGCGGAAAGCGCACGGAGATGGCGCGGGCATCGCTCAACAAACAAAAGCGACCGAACGCAAAAACGCCCGGCCGCGAAAAAATTACAAATTTTGAAATTCGGGAAATTCAGTGTCGCGTGGTGCCAGATCGCAGCCGCTCGATTTCTTCTTTGAGGTGAAGTTTTCGGCGCTTCAGATCGGTCAGGGCGATGTCGTTAATGGACGGGTGGGCCATGGCCTCATTTAGTTCAGACTCAAGCGCTCCGTGTTTTTTAACGAGGCTCTCAAGATGTGATGCAATCGTCATACGTTACTCTCCTTCGGGTTGAGAAAGAAAATTTACCGACAAGTGATTTGCCGACGAAAATAATGTGCTCTCAAGAATAAAATCTGTCCATTGGGTAAGCGCGATATTTTGTATTTTTTATAAATAGTGATAAACGAAACCTTGTGCCCAAAAGTGATTTGCGGGATGCGATAGGTGTTAAGTTTCATTCCGCTGCGCAAATTGGTTTTTGCCGGCAAAGTTTGCAAGATAGGTTGACAATGTCCGAACAGGATCAGGCCGAAGTCCGCTTAGCGTTGGCGCGTGTGAAACAAGACCATAATGATTTTAACGCCGCCATCGACGCCATGATAGCGATGGGCTGCGACCCCTTACAAATTCAGCGTATGAAAAAGAAAAAGCTGACGCTGAAAGACCGAATGACTCAGCTTGAGGATCAAGTCTTGCCGGATATCATGGCTTAATATTGGGTTGAAAACTCGCTCTGGCGGCCAACTAGCGCGATTTTTGTCGTTAGACATTTAATTTTCAAATACCATAAGAATTGTTGACTAATTATGAGTTTTTACTCATAATATTGCAAATGGAACGATTTCCTCGCCCCGAACGACCACTGCTTTGGCTGGCATCAAGCCGGAAAGATTATGCTGACTTTCCTCCAAAAGTGCAGGAAGCGTTTGGGTTTGAGCTCTTTTTGGCGCAGACGGGCCAACATCCTCCTTCTGCTAAGGTGCTAAAAGGTATTGGCAATGGCATCGTGGAGTTGGTCGAGGATTTTGATAGCGACACTTATCGGGCTGTTTATACGGTGCGCTTTGATACGGCCATTTATGTGCTGCATTGTTTCAAGAAGAGATCAAAGCAAGGCATAAAGACACCGCAAAGCGATATTGATCTTATTAAACGGCGGTTCCGCGATGCGGAGGCAGATTACACTACGAAAATGGACAAGGAACGCAGCAAATGAACAAAAGTGAGATCGAGGTTCACGCCAGTGCCCCCAACATCTTTGCAGAGTTGGGCTTGCCGGATGCTGACACACATTTTCTCAAAGCACAGATCGTTGCCGAGCTATATCGCCTTACCAACCAGACCAAGCTTACCCAAGCAAAGGCGGGCGAGCAAATGGGCATTAGTCAGCCTGAGGTCTCACGGCTCTTTAAGGGTAACTTCCGTGAATATTCTGTTGAGCGCCTGATGAGCTTTTTGACGGCCTTCGATCAGGATGTTGAGATTATTGCTAAGCCTCGTCAAAAGGATAGCTCACGCGGTCATATCACATTTCGACATGCAGCTGCGTGACCGTGCAGCCTTGCAGCACATATCCAATTGCTCTATTGGCGGTCGCTTATCACTGCGGTAGCGGTCAGATATCGCTTATTCTGGTTCAGGAACGCCTATGACAAATCCATCATTTGATGTCGCCATTATTATGGGTAGCCAGTCTGATTGGCCCACTATGCGCCATGCGGCGCAGACGCTGGATGCTTTGGGCGTTTCGCATGAGGATTTGATTATTTCCGCGCACCGCACGCCGGAGCGGCTGTTTGATTTTGCGCGTGGTGCAAAGGGTA
>JANPBE010000801.1:0-1670 GCA_031430295.1 Phyllobacterium sp. | reverse complement strand
AATGAGCAATAATATATTGAATGTGATGTGGGCATAAATGATTTGTAATGCGGGCAGTGAGCCGAGCTTTTCTAACGGCAGGCTGGAGTTTGCCGCAACGATGGTAGCGATGATTGAGCCTAACCCCCGTAGGATTAGATTGCCCATCGGGACCGCACGTTGGGGCGCATTGCCGGAACGGGTGAGAGCGGTCGCAATTAGCGCGCCGCCGAAATTCGCGCCAAGCATCAAAATAATGCCAAGCTCAACAGGGATGAGTTGCTTGGCCGCAAGCGCCGAGATTAGCAAAATAGACGCGACGCTGGAGTGGAACAGCCATGTCATAATTGCCGCGACCAGAAAGGCAGTTGGCGCATCGTTGTTTAGTGTTTCCACGATAACCGGCAAAAGGCTGCTTGTGCGCAATGGCTCGGAGGATTCACCGATCATGCGCAGCGATAACAACAGAAGGCCGATGCCAATTAATATGCGTCCGGATTGCTGCCAATTGCGGCTGGACGTTGCCATGTGGGTGAATGTTCCGATGAAAATCAGCAGCGGCACGAGATCTGATAAATCGAAGGACAGCAGCCGCACGGCGATTGCTGAACCGAGGTCTGCTCCAAGCAGGGCGATGATGCCGGATGTTACTGATATTAGCTCTTGCCCTGCAAATCCGGATATCAATAGACCAACGGCAGTTGCGCTTTGAAACATGATGGCGAGCACCATGCCGGAACCGGCGGCGAGCAGCGGATTCTTCAATGAAGGGCGCAGATGATCGCGCAACTTCGCACCAAAGACGTTTTCCACGCCGGTGCGCACCATGCGTGTCGCCCATAGCAATAGGGCAACTGCACCAGCCAGATGTAACAAAACGAGCGAGCCACTCATATTTTAAATGTCCAAATCAGTGGTTTAGGAGCCTAATTAAGCAGAAATATAGTTTGACGGCTAATGAAAATGTGAGTTCAAATGCGGCGTTAGAACGCGCATATTGTGAATTATAACAGGTTTGAAATGTTAGCTTGCTGACTCTTGGCCTAACATGCTTTAGGCATGTGCCATGCGTTTTCCTACTTCATTTCTTGATGACATCCGCGACCGTGTCCCGATTTCCACAATCGTTGCACGGCGGGTTACGTTTGATCGCAAAAAATCAAATCCCGGGCGCGGGGACTTTTGGGCGTGCTGTCCTTTCCATGGCGAAAAATCTCCGTCATTTCACTGCGAGGACCGCAAGGGGCGCTACCATTGCTTTGGCTGTGGGGTGACGGGCGATCATTTCCGTTATTTGACGGAGCTTGAAGGTTTAAGCTTTCCCGAAGCCGTGGAAACCGTGGCAGGCATTGCGGGCATTCCTATGCCGGCGCGGGACGAAAAATCAGAGCAACGCGACCGCGAGCAAGCATCATTATTTGATGTGATGGACATTGCAGCAACGTACTTTCAAGAGCAGTTGCAGGCGGCGAATGGCGCGAAAGCGCGGGGTTATTTGCGTGAGCGAGGCCTATCCGCCGCTACACAATTACAGTTCCGACTGGGTTACTCCAGCGACAGTCGCAACGCGCTAAAGGAATATCTGGCGGGCAAGGGCATTCCCAAAGACCAGATTGAGGCGTGCGGGCTGGTGGTGCATGGCGAGGATATCCCAGTATCCTATGACCGCTTCCGCGACCGCATTATGTTTC
>JANPBE010000800.1:0-1661 GCA_031430295.1 Phyllobacterium sp. | reverse complement strand
GAAAGGGAGTTGCACCATGAGCCTTCGCATATCTGGAAAGCACATGGAGTTGGGTGATAGCTTTAGAACGCTTATCTCCAGCCGTGTTAGCGATGCCGTCGATAAATATTTTGATGGTGGGTTTTCCGGTCACGTGACCGTAGAAAAAGCAGGCTCGCGCTACAGCGCAGACTGTAACCTGCATCTTGATAGCGGCGTTATTCTCCAGGCTGAAGGCCATGCCCAAGACCCGCAAGTTGCGTTCGATCAAGCCGCAGAGCGCATTGAAAAGCGTCTGCGCCGCTATAAGCGCAAGCTGAAGGATCGCCACATTGAACATGTTGCCGTGGATGATATTTCCTACAGTGTTATGGAAAGCCTCGACGAGGATGATGACAGCGAAATCGCTGTCGATTACTCGCCTGCCATCGTGGCTGAGTCGACAATGTCGCTGAAGACAATGTCGGTGGCAAATGCTGTTATGCACTTGGACCTTAAGGATTCGCCGGTTTACGTGTTTCGTAATGGCGGTTCTGGCCAAGTGAATATTGTGTACCGCCGTGCTGACGGCAATATTGGCTGGATTGATCCAGCTGCCGGCGCCACTGCAAACTAAGGGCTCACGACAGAGCCTTCGTTAAAGGATAAAATAATGGACCTGAGCGATCTGGTTACGCAAAAGTCGATCATACCGTCGGTGAAAGTCGCTTCCAAAAAGCAACTTTTGCAACTGCTCTCAGAAAAGGCCGCCGAAATTACCGGCCTTTCGGAGCGCGATATATTTGACACAATCATGCAGCGCGAAAAGCTCGGGTCCACAGGTGTTGGCAATGGTATCGCAATTCCGCATGGCAAACTCAAGAATGTCGGTAGCATTACCGGCATTTTTGCCCGTCTTGAAACGCCAGTTGATTTTGAAGCGCTGGATGATGAGCCGGTTGATTTGGTTTTCATGCTGCTGGCGCCCGAAACCGCAGGTGCGGACCATTTGAAGGCCCTGTCACGCATTGCCCGCATTTTGCGTGAGCCAGATATGGTCTCAAAGCTGCGCCTGACGAAAGATGCCAGCGCGTTATTTGCGTTTTTGACATCGCAGCCGACAAGCTACGCGGCATAAATCACTAATTGTCTTATAATAAGGGACGAAACTGCATCCAGTTTCGTCCCTTATTTTTGTGCGAATACGCTACTTAAGCAACCGCTTTGGCCTGCAAATCTACCAGTTCACCAATGCCTTTGCGCGCTAAGCCCATCAAATCAAGAAACTCTTGCTCAGAGAATGGATTGCCTTCTGCCGTGCCTTGGATTTCAACAATGCCGCTTTTGCCCGTCATAACGAAATTGGCATCGGTTCCAGCGTTGGAATCTTCTAAATAGTCCAAATCCAGCACCGGACCGCCTGCAACAACGCCGCAAGAAATAGCGGCTACATGGTCTTTCAGCACTTTTTCGACGGAAAGCATTTTGCGGGCTTCCATCCATTTGAGGCACTGGTGCAGCGCAATCCAACCGCCATTGATGGAGGCCGTGCGTGTGCCGCCGTCAGCTTGGATAACATCGCAGTCCACCGTGATCTGGCGCTCGCCGAGGGCTTCGAGATTAACAACAGCACGTAGTGAGCGTGCGATAAGGCGTTGAATTTCCAAGGTGCGGCCGCCCTGCTTGCCGGATGCGGCCTCGCG
>JANPBE010000799.1:0-2546 GCA_031430295.1 Phyllobacterium sp. | reverse complement strand
GCCAAGCCACGCATTTTTTGATTGATACCGGCGCATCCGGCATTGTGCTGACCGCCTTTGATGCCGCCGCTATTGGCATCAACACCAGCGACCTCTCTTTCGTCGTGCCCGTATCCACTGCCAACGGCAATGCCATGGCCGCGCCGGTTAACTTGGATCAAATCCTCATCGGCGGCATCGTGCGCAAAAATCTGCGGGCGCTAGTGGCACAGGAAGGCAGGCTGGACCAAAGCCTGCTCGGCATGGATTATCTCAATACACTATCCAGCTTCACCGTGAAGCAGGATGAGATGTTGTTGCAAGACTAGTTCACAACAGCGTCCAACCGAATCGCCCAGCGACAAACAATAGATACAGCCCCAGCGAAACCTCTAGCTGCCGCTTCGGCAAGGCATGGGCAACCTTCACGCCTATCGGCGTCACGTAATTTGATAGCGGCATAATCAGCGCAATCGCCAGCCAGTTCACATAGCCAGTTGAAAAGAGCGGTAGGCCTACTTTGTGCCATCCCGCAATGATGTAGCCGATGCAGCCCGGTATCGCTATGAGCACACCAACCCCGGCAGAAGTCGCCACCGCTTGATGAATCGGGCGGCCATAGCTTGTCATAAATGTATTATTCAAGACGCCGCCGCCAATGCCCATCAGCGTTGACAAAAAGCCAATCGCCACGCCAACAATCGCCCGCACCGGATTTTTCGGTAGATCAGAACCCAAGCGCCAGTTATCCCGCCCGAACAGCAGCTTGGCGGCAATAATCACGCACACCACAGCAAATATCGCCCGCAAGCCAAAGCTGGAAATGAACGCAACAACCAGCGATGCAATTAGAGCGCCTACAGGCAGTGCCCCCCACCAGCTGCGTAGCAATTCCTCATCCACCACGCCGCGCTTGCGGTGGGCCGTGAGTGAGCGAATCGAAGTAGTGACGACCAGCGCGAGTGAGGTGCCGATCGACAATTGCATTTTCAAGGCATCGTCAACGCCAAGTGCCCCGAAAACTTGGTAAAATGCCGGCACGAGAACCGTGCCGCCGCCTATGCCGAAGAGACCAGCAAGAAAGCCGGATATCGCACCCGCCGCCAGCAAATACACTGCAAATTCAATTATCTGCTCAAGAGGCAAGCCTGCCATTTGGTCCCCGCAACGCACATGAAGTCGATGGATTTTATTGGACCCAAAAGCCAGCATTGTCACGCAAATGTCACGCCCGCTTGGTCTTACTTACGCACAGCAATCTCTGCCCCGCATTGCTGTATTAAACAATCATTGGTTCTCCCCCGCTCCTATGATTGCCACGTATTTGGCCGGTGTATCGCACCGGCCTTTTTTTGTCAGGCTGCGGCTTCCAGTCGAATATGCTCAAGCGCTTTGAACAAAACATCGGATGTAGCGCCAGGGCGGCAGGCATCCTCCGACAAAATTTGCCGGAACCGCCGCGCGCCGGATGCACCATGAAACAGCCCGACCATATGGCGGGTAATATGATTGAGCCGTCCGCCTGAGGCAATGTGCCGGTCGGCATACTCCGCCATCGTGGCAATCACGTCGGCAATGCCGCATGGCGCAACCGTGCTGCCATAAACCTGTTGGTCAACCTCCGCTAAAATCTGCGGGTCATGATAGGCGGTGCGCCCCATCATCACGCCATCGACATGCTCCAAATGCTTCGACGTTTCCTCAAGGCTCGCAATACCGCCGTTAATGCCGATAAACCGATGCGGCAATCGCGCTTTCAGGCGGTACACACGGCCATAATCGAGCGGCGGCACATCGCGATTTTCTTTCGGGCTAAGCCCTTGCAGCCACGCCTTGCGGGCATGAACCCACAGCGCATCGCAGCCCGCATCAAACACCCTGTCCGCCAGCGTATCGAGCGCGACTTCGACATCCTGCTCATCAACGCCGATCCGACATTTCACCGTGACAGGAATATCGACCACCGCCTTCATCGCCGCCACACACTGCGCCACAAGGTCCGGCGTGCGCATCAGACACGCACCAAACGTTCCAGACTGCACACGATCCGACGGGCACCCGACATTCAAATTGATTTCAGCATAGCCAAACCCCAGCGCAATTCGCGCGGACTCGGCGAGCTTCACGGGATCCGACCCGCCAAGCTGCAACGCCAGCGGCTGTTCTTGTGGCGAAAACCCCAGCAGCCGTTCCCGCACCCCATGAATAGCCGCATCCGCAACCACCATCTCTGTGTAAAGCAAAGCATGACGCGTAAGCTGGCGGTGGAAAAATCGGCAATGCCGGTCAGTCCAATCCATCATTGGCGCAATGGCGAATCGTGGCACGCCTCCGGCATAAATATTGGTCTCGAGTGTCATAACCGATGCGTTACCGCATTTGGCGTTAAGCTGTCAAAACTCGCGCCGTCACAAAGGCAGCAACCGCTCCGGCGACGGCTTTATAATTTCACCATAAAGATCAAAGCGGCGGTCACGAAATACGCCCCACAAACGCCGGGCGTTGGCGATAGTGTCCATGTCCAGCGTTGCCGTAATGACGCCTTCCGAAACACGATCCGCCTCGGC
>JANPBE010000798.1:0-17331 GCA_031430295.1 Phyllobacterium sp. | reverse complement strand
AGGATCATAAGCCCGGCATCGGCCAGCATGGCTCCCGTGACGGCAATACCATAAGCGGACGCTAGAGAAGACGATGTCTGGAACAAAAGAATGAGCAAGATCACGCCGATAAACAGCAAGCGATTGACCTTCGGAAGGTATATCTGGCCCGCCAATTGTTCAGATGTATGGCGAATTTCAAGACGGGGCAAAATGCCTAGCTGTACGGCCTGCGATGTCAAAGAAAAGGCGCCAGTGATAACCGCTTGGCTTGCGATAACAGCCGCCATGCAAGACAGCACAACAAGGGGAATGGAGGCCCATTCTGGAGCCATTAGGAAGAATGGATTACCGGCAGTTTCGGGATGCCCCAAAATCATCGCGCCTTGCCCGAGGTAATTTAGCGCCAGCATCGGGAATACATATACCATCCAAGCCCAGCGAATTGGTGCACGCCCGAAATGACCCATATCCGCGTAAAGCGCTTCCGCACCCGTTACGGCCAAAAATACTGACCCCAAAACAACAAGGCCGATCATGCCGTGATTGGCAAGAAATCCGGCTGCGGCCAGCGGGTTGAGCGCGCGGAAAATTTCTGGATCATCTGCAATGTGATAAATGCCAAGTGCGCCCAAAACTGCAAACCACAACACCATAATGGGCCCGAAAAACGCAGCTACCTTCGCCGTTCCGCGGCTTTGAACCGAAAATAGCAGCACAATAATGACGATGGCGGCTGGCAAAATATATTTCTGCGTTCCCGGAAGAACAACGCCAAACCCTTCAACAGCCGATAGTACTGAAACCGCAGGTGTAATAACGCTATCGCCGTAAAAAAGCGCAGCACCTGCTACACCAAGAAAAAAGGCCATATTCATGCCACGACCCAAATGCTTTTGAGCCAGCGCCATCAATGACAATGTTCCGCCTTCGCCTTGGTTATCAGCACGCATGATGATGAACACATATTTCAGTGTCACTACGAGAATAAGTGCCCAGAGCATCAGCGAAATAACGCCAATGACCTCGCCGCGCGTTATGCCATCGGCAGCTGCATGATGGAGAGACTCGCGCACCGCATAGAGCGGGCTGGTACCAATATCGCCGTAGACTACACCGATTGACCCGACAGCAAGGCCAAGAAAAGAGCCTTTGGCATGGTGGCCGCTTTTAGTATCCGCGAAGGTTTCAACGGACTTATCGCTATGATTCATGATGATTTTTTCAGCTTTATGCAGCGGTGAATGAACACGCCATCCTTGGAGCTCATGGCCGGGCATATCTGTTGTGCGGGCCTTCTAAGCGCAGGTCTATACACCGGTTGCATGGCAGCACAAAGCGGATTCTTTTGGCCATAGGGGAGAGGCAATGCCTGTTCAGCAGAGCACTATCTCAGTGCCAACCCCCGTACCTTCCTTTGGTAACATGATAATCGACATCATTATGCGTTCATTTGTGGTCATGTTTTCTCACCAGATCGGCGGAAAAGCCGTCAGCCTGTCTTCACACTTGCGCCGCCCCGATGCACCATGATAACCCGCGCCAACAAATAGTTTCTGGAGCTAAATCATGACCAAGTCAGAAGTTGCCACCAAGTGGAAAGATGTCAAAAAAGTAGTGCTCGCCTATTCCGGCGGGCTGGACACGTCGATCATCTTGAAATGGCTGCAAACCGAGCTGGGTGCTGAAGTCGTAACATTCACCGCTGATTTGGGCCAAGGCGGCGAATTGGAGCCAGCGCGGGCCAAGGCCGAGTTGATGGGCATTAAAGACATCCGCATTATGGATGTGCGCGAAGAATTCGTTTCCGATTATGTGTTCCCGATGTTCCGCGCCAACGCGCTTTATGAAGGGCTTTATTTACTCGGCACGTCTATCGCCCGCCCGCTCATTTCCAAGCATCTGGTGGACATCGCCCGCGAAACCGGCGCGGATGCCATTGCGCACGGCGCAACAGGCAAGGGCAATGACCAAGTGCGCTTTGAGCTTTCGGCTTACGCGCTGAACCCTGATATCAAGGTCATCGCGCCGTGGCGCGACTGGCAGTTCAAATCTCGCACCGACCTTATGAATTTCGCGCACGATCACCAAATTCCCGTGCCGAAAGATAAGCAAGGCGAAGCGCCGTTTTCTGTCGATGCCAACCTGCTGCACTCATCATCTGAGGGCAAAGTGCTGGAAGACCCATGGATGGAAGCACCGGAATATGTGTACCAGCGCTCAGTCTCACCAATGGATGCGCCGGACGTTGCCACTGAAATCGAAATCGAGTTCAAAAAGGGCGACCCAATCGCTTTGAATGGCAAAAAATTATCGCCAGCAACCTTGCTTGCCGCTTTGAACGACCTTGGTCGCGACAATGGCATAGGCCGTTTGGATTTGGTGGAAAACCGCTTTGTGGGCATGAAATCACGCGGCGTTTATGAAACCCCCGGCGGCACAATATTGTTGCAGGCCCACCGCGCCATTGAATCCATCACGCTCGATCGCGGCGCTGCCCATCTTAAAGATGATATCATGCCGCGCTACGCTGAACTCATTTACAACGGCTTCTGGTTCTCGCCAGAGCGCGATATGCTGCAAGCGCTCATCGATAGGAGCCAAGATGATGTTGAAGGCTCGGTGCGCCTGAAGCTTTACAAGGGTAATGTCATCGTCACGGGCCGTAAGTCCAAGAAGTCGCTTTATTCGGATGCGCTCGTTACGTTCGAAGATGATCGCGGCGCTTACGACCAGAAGGACGCCGCCGGCTTCATCCGCCTCAACGCGTTGCGCTTGCGCACACTGGCTGCGCGCAAGCGCAACAGCTAATATTGCTCATGAGCGGCGCTTTGAAGAGCGATCTTATCAAGCGCCGCCTCGTGCTGTTTTTTCCCGGCTTCGAGCCGCTCGGCGCTGAAAAGCATCGCCAGCGGTTTGAACGGGCGGCGCAAAAATCGGCACCGCTTTACGACGCTGATATTATATGTAGCCAGCTAAGTGAATCTGAATCCGGCTTACCAACCTTCACCACACTTGCCAAAGGTGACGGCTGGCAAACCGAAACTGACATCGTCATTTTCGACTGGTCTTCTATATTAGAAGAGTTAGAAAGACGCTCCCTTATCATGCGTGTGTATCTTGGCCTCCGCGCGCTGCTCGGCTTCATGCTGAACGGCACACTATGGGCCTATCTCAAAACCAGCTGGCGCTATGGCCTGTTCTTTTTCTATCCGCTCATTTTGATTCTCGGCGCCTGCCTCACCGGCTGGGCAGTTGGTTCATTAATATCATGTTATTCTAATATAGTTGCAGGCGGAGTTTTCGGTCTGACGTTAACCGCCGCACTCTTATGGCTCGCCGCGAAAAAGGCCCATCTTTTGCTGATGATGGACGACTGGGCGTTCGCCGCATCCATCTCGGGCGGTTTCCGTACTGACGGCGTATCACTTCCGGACGGATTCCGGACGGCTTTCGAGCGTTTGGCGACCGGTTCTCAGCACGATGAAATACTGGTTTTTGCCCATAGTCTGGGAGCCGTGTTTGCAGTCGATGCACTAGGCGTAGCGCTCACCAAAAATCCGGATTTGGAAATCAATTTTATGACCGCCGGTTCGAGTCTTATGAAAATCGCGCTCAATCCAAATGCCAATTCTTTGCGCGAAAGCGTAAAAATCATTCTGAAATCGAAGACCAAATGGGGCGATTGGCAGGCCCTCACCGATATTATTAGCTTTTACGGCTCAAATCCGGCCACCTCGCTTGGCATTACCGAAGGAACCCCTCCTAAAACCATCAACGTTAGGTTCCGCCACATGCTAACACCGCTAACCTACCGTAAACATAAGCGAAATCTATTTCGCACCCACCGCCAGTTTGTACTCGCCACTGAGACCCGCTATCCCTATTCATTCCATTTAATCGCCGCCGGACCTGTTCCCTTTGGCGCAATTTTGGCAAGCAACGGCCTCCCCGTAGGAAATTTAGGCGCTTCAAAGGAGCCGCAATCATGACAGTGCTGATAGGCAAAATTGCATGGGTCATACTTGTGGTAGGATGGTACATCATCCGCTATCCTTTTGAACGCAAAGCGAAAAAAACGCGCACCGAAGCCTCATCGCGAGACCGTGCCGAATGGACACGCATGATAATTTCGGCCGCCGGGCTTGGCCTTTTGCCAATTTTATCGCTTGTCACTCACTGGTTTTCGTTTGCCAACTACGTCCCGAACCCCGTTCAAACCGGGCTTGGCATTGTCGTCGGTCTCGTCGCTTGGACCCTTTTTCGCCTGACTCACGTCGCTTTAGGCCGTTTTTGGTCTGTTTCTCTAGACATTCGCGCCGAACACCGCTTGGTTACAGAAGGCATTTACGCCACACTGCGCCACCCCATGTATTCGGCTTTTTGGCTGATGGCCCTTGCTCAAGCCTTGCTTTTGCCTAACTGGTTTGCTGGATGTGCAGGGTTGTTTGGTTTTGGATTTTTGTTTTTCGCCCGTATAGGACCGGAAGAAAAAATGATGGAAGATAGGTTTGGGCTGGCCTATAAGGCTTACTGCGGGCGTACTTTCCGGGTTATTCCAGGAATCTGGTAATTCGTTGATAAAATAGAGATTTTTAAGAATTTAGGGGCATTGAGGCTGGCGTTGATTTGTCATTCACGCATCATTATTTTGGTTATGGCTTGTCTATTTGCAGGCCAAACAACCACGCCTGCCTATGCGGCTGCGAGTCCGAAAATTGTATTCACCAATGGCAAACACATCCCTATACCCACTCCCTTTCCAAATGATCCGGACGCCGCGGAACCATCGCCGATGCCGGTTTCTGGTCCGGATATAGATGAAATTGCCTGTAAAAATGGTGTCAGAGAAGTAGCACTTTCAGCCAGCCACGTCACCGTTGGCGACCCGGCCTATATTGAGTTCCGCTCCCGGCTGTCAGCTGTCATCCCGTCCGGCCACATGTATGTGGTGTTCGGCCGCCTCGGCACTGATGGCAAACCACTGACCAGCCACATTATGGGCCTGTATCCAAAGGGTTTTTTGCTAGGCATGTATGGCGGCGCGATCGCGTGGGTGCCAGCCAATGTAAAAGCCTTTGATACCGAATGCAGCGGCATTGCCGTACTCGCCGCATGGCGAGTATCTATGAGCGAAGCACAGTATCAGAACATACTTGATGAGGCGCGCGCCTATCTTGCCAAGCCGCCGCTCTGGAACATGTTCGGCTTTAACTGCAATCATTTCGCGTCGAGTTTTGGTGATTTGCTGGGATTACGCCCACCAAGTAATTTCGCGCTCCCGGCGTTTGCCTATCTTCCGGCCTATATCAAAGCCAATCCCGATAAAGCGCAGTAAATATTAGCTAATTTGGCGCGGATTTATTTGACAATTGCCTCTTTCCTGATTGAATCGCCTTATGGACGGGCAAAAACAACAAGAAATAGGGTATGTAAAACTCGCGCGCATTATGAGCCTACCTATTTGGCAGGGCGCTATCAGTGTTCGACCCTTGAAGGGTGGCATTAGCAACGAGAGCTGGCTGGTTACGGACGAAGCCAAGACATTTGTCGTGCGCTTTGGCGAAGATTACCCCTTCCACCACGTCAACCGCGCCCATGAAGCCATGGTTGCCCGCGCCGCCCAGGCCGCAGGATTTGCGCCGGAGCTTATTCATTTTGAGCAAGGCATGATGGTTTCACAGTACCTGAACGCGCAAACATTTGATGCCGCGCTAGTCAGGGATAATCTGGCGGATGTTGCACTAATGGTGCGCGACTTTCATCAAACTATGCCAAATCATGTCTCGGGCGCGGCAAATTTGTTTTGGGTTTTTCACGTGATCCGAGACTATGCCAGAACACTAACCGCGAAGGCTTCTCGCCATGTACCTGTTTTAACAACGCTTTTGGGTGAATCCGATGCGCTGGAATCAGTACAAGTCCCACTACCCATCATTTTCGGCCACAATGATTTGCTGCCAGCCAACTTTTTGAAAGCCGACAATCGCCTCTGGCTGATTGATTTCGAATATGCCGGATTTTCGACCGCCATGTTTGATCTGGCCGGACTTTCCTCCAATGCCGGGTTTGACGATCAGCAATCTGAGGAGCTGCTAGCGATCTACTTCGACGTAAAACCCTCTACCAAATTGGTCCAATCACTCGCCGCCATGCAATGCGCCTCGCTGTTGCGCGAGGCTTTGTGGAGCATGGTTTCCGAGCTCTATTTAGCGGCTCCCGGTGTGGATTATGCCGGCTACACGAAGGATCAATTGTCATCCCACCGCGCTAAACTCTCCCAATACCAATCAAAATACGGAAAAATATAAATGGCCGACCTACCCTCACACGCCCAAATCATCGTCATCGGCGGCGGTATTATTGGCTGTTCAACTGCGTATCATTTGGCGAAGGACCACAAGGCCGACGTGATTTTACTCGAGCAGGGTCAGCTAACCTCCGGATCCACATGGCATGCGGCAGGGCTCGTCGGGCAGTTGCGCTCATCGGCCAGCATCACCAAAGTGCTGAAATACTCAGTCGATCTCTACAAAAACCTCGAAGCCGAGACCGGCCTTGCCACAGGTTGGAAGATGTCCGGCTGCCTACGTTTGGCTTGCAATGAAGACCGCTGGACAGAATATCGTCGCTTGGCGACCACTGCCCGCAGTTTTGGCATGGACATGCATTTGCTGTCGCCGTCTGAGGTCAAAGCCATGTGGCCGCTTTTGGAGACTAGCGATCTGGTGGGTGCGTCATTCTTGCCCACAGATGGCCAAGCCAGCCCGTCCGACATCACGCAATCACTTGCCAAAGGCGCGCGTATGCATGGCGCGAAAATATTCGAAGGCGTGCGTGTCACCGGTTTTGAAATGGACGGCACACAGATTATCGCAGTTCTCACCAATCAGGGCCGCATATCTTGCGAAAAAGTTGTTAACTGCGGCGGACAGTGGGCTCGGCAGATTGGCGCAATGGCAGGTGTCAACGTGCCGCTTCAGCCTGTGAAACATCAGTATATCATCACCGAGAAAATTGACGGCCTGTCACCAGACACTGCCACAATCCGCGATCCGGACCGCCGCACTTATTTCAAGGAAGAGGTCGGCGGCATTGTTATGGGCGGCTATGAGCCAAATCCACAGGAGTGGGTGCGCGGCGATGTGCCGGATGAATGGCAATTCCGCCTGTTTGACGATGATTGGGATCATTTTGAACAACATATGACACAGGCGATAGCCCGCATCCCCGCGCTGGAAAATGCCGGCGTCAAACAAATGATAAACGGCTCCGAAAGCTTCACGCCTGATGGAAACTTCATCCTCGGTCCCGCGCATGAATGCGCCAATATGTATGTCGGCGCTGGTTTCAACGCCTTTGGCATCGCGTCGGGCGGCGGTGCCGGCTGGGCGCTGGCGGAATGGGTGGTGCGCGATGAAGCACCATTGGACTTGTGGAGCGTTGATATTCGCCGTTTCTCAAGCCTGCATAAGGACCGCGATTGGGTTTGTGAGCGAACATTGGAGGCCTATGGCAAGCATTACACCATTGGTTTTCCGCATGAAGAATACACCAGCGGCCGCCCGCGTATCGTCTCACCGCTTTATGAACGGTTGAAATCCCACGGCGCGGTCTTTGGCTCCAAGCTTGGCTGGGAGCGCCCCAACTGGTTTGCGCCTCTAGGCACAGAACCACACGATGTCTATTCCATGGGCCGCCAAAACTGGTTTGATGCCGTTGGCGTTGAACATCACCACGTGCGCAACCATGTCGGCCTGTTCGACCAGTCGTCATTTGCAAAATATGAGATGAAAGGACCGGATGCTTTGAGCGTTTTGGACCGAATTTGTGCCAATGACATTCATAAACCGGCTGGTCGCCTCACTTATACGCAGCTTCTGAATTCTCGTGGCGGCATCGAATGTGATCTGACCGTCGCACGCCTTGCTGACGACCATTTCTACATCGTCACGGGAACCGGATTCCGGACACATGATTTTGCGTGGATCGCGAATCATATTCCTACCAGCGCAAACCTCACATTCACAGACGTCACCGAGGACTTTGGCACGCTCTCGCTGATGGGGCCAAAGGCCCGCGCCGTTTTGGAGGCGGTTACGGACGCCAGTGTTAGTAACGAAGCGTTCCCATTCGGCCATGTGCAAACTATTGATATTGCAGGGCAAACTGTGCGTGCGTTGCGTGTAACCTATGTCGGCGAGATGGGCTGGGAGCTGCATGTGCCGCTGGCAGGTCTCGGTATTGTTTTCGATTACTTGATGGACAAGGGCGCTCCTGAACACATCAAGCCAATCGGTTATCGCGCGCTCGAATCACTACGTATGGAAAAGAGCTATCGGGCATGGGGATCAGATATCACTCCCAACGATTCCCCCGCCGAGGCAGGCCTCGGTTGGGCTGTGAAATTGAAGACGGACCGGGATTTTATCGGGCGTGAGGCCTCACAAAAATTCGCTGCCGAGCCGCCGTCCAAAAGTTTCGTGGGCTTAACTACACAAGACGAAAGCGTGGTGCTTGTCGGTCGTGAAACCATTTTACGCAATGGCGAAGCTGTCGGCTATCTCACCAGCGGTGGCTACGGCTATACAATCCAAAAGCCCATAGGTTATGGGTATGTGCGTAATCATGAAGGCGTCACCGATGACTGGTTAGCCACAGGTTCCTATGAATTGGTGGTGGCTGGCGAAGTAATGAAGGCCACATTGGTATTGGAGCCTTTGATTGATCCAAAAATGCTGAAGATAAAGGCATAAGCAGTTTTGCCGTCGCACAGCTTATGCTAACGCCAACTCATGGCAAAGCTGAAAGCCCACGAGGTTGATACCTTTATTGCAAAGTCCGCACCGGGCTTTCGCATTTATTTGATTTATGGACCGGACAGAGGGCTGGTTTCCGAGCGTTCAGCGACCATTGCCAAAGGCCTAAAAATCCCGCTGGATGATCCGTTTTCGGTGATTAAGCTTGAAGCAAGCGCTATCCATGCCGATCCGGCACGATTGGCCGATGAAGCGCTGACGGTTTCAATGTTCGGCGGCGAACGGTTGGTCTGGATCAAAGACGCGGGTAATGAAAAGGGCCTGGTTGAAGCACTCAAAGCGCTCGCGGCCAGCCCGCCAGATGCGTCTACCGTTATCATTGAGGCTGATGACCTAAAGCCAGCGTCCGCATTGCGCTCACTGTGCGAAAACTCCCCCGCCATAATGGCGCTGCCCTGCTATGCGGACGACGCCAAGGGCGTTGACCGTCTTATCGACAGCCAGTTGAGCGACGCCAAACTCACCATTGCACTTGATGCGCGCCAACTTCTGAAAAACTCACTTGGTGGCGACCGTCTTGCCTCCCGCAGTGAACTTGACAAACTCATTCTCTACGCTCGTGGCTCCAGTCAAATTTCTTTCGCCGACGTAGAGGCCGCTATTGGCGATGTTTCGGCAAGCTCAATGGACGAGCTCGTTGATGCAGTCCTGAGCGGCAATACTGTTGATCTGGATGTCATCTATGCCAAACTCACTGAGCGCGGCACATCAATTCAAACCATTCTGTCCACTTTGACCCGCCAGCTGAACGGCCTGATGGAGCAGCGCTTCGGCATGGATAATGAAGGGAAATCTGCCGCAACCGCCGTGGCGTCTGCCCGCCCGCCAATATTTTTCGCCCGTAAAGCCTTGGTGGAACGCGTTCTCGGCAACACCAGCACAGACACATTGCTGCGCTATCTCGCCCGCATCCAGTCAACAGTGCTCGAATCACGCAAAAATGCCAGTCTTGCCAACGCCATTTGCCACCGCACATTGTTAGCTATGTCGATTGAACAGGGCAGAGGGCGGAGGCGCTAGAGCACTTCATCGCTTGTTGCTTCATCAAGCGCGTAAGAATAGTGTGACAGAACAGGGACTTAACACTTAATCCTTTTGCAGGCGGCGGCAGATATCGTCTAATTGTTCCAATGACTTATACTTAATATGGATAGCGCCGCCGTTGCCATGATGGTCGATTTCCACCTGCATTCCCGTTGTATCTGATAGCAATTTTTCCAAAGCCCTTGTATCCGGGTCTTTTTCGATTGGCTGCTTCGGTTGGTTATTAGTCGGCTTTGGATTGAGTGTTTGTTGGGCAAGTGCTTCAGCTTGGCGCACTGAAAGCCCGTCTTTGATAATACGGTTCGCCAGCATATCAGGGTTTTCTGCCGTCACCAATGTGCGCGCATGTCCAGCTGAGAGACTTCCAGAAAGCAACAGAGAGCGCACAGAATCCGGCAGCTTCAGCAGCCGCAAACTATTGGCGACATGGCTGCGACTTTTGCCGATAATCGTGCCAAGATCTGCCTGCGTATAATTGTGCTCATCGACCAATTGCTGGTAGCCGAGTGCCTCCTCGACAGGATTAAGGTCCGAGCGCTGCACGTTTTCGACGATGGCGATTTCGAGCGCCTCGCGGTCGTCCACTTCGCGGATAATCACCGGCATTTCGGTCAATCCGGCACGTTGAGAAGCACGCCAGCGCCGCTCTCCGGCAATAATCTCATAGCGACCCGTGTTGCCAGGCTCCAAACGCACGACAATCGGCTGCACCACACCGTGCGTTTTTATCGATTGCGCCAGCTCTTCCAATTGCTCTTCGACAAAATCACGACGCGGATTGCGCGGATTGCGCACCACCATTTCAATGGGAACACGGCGATCCGCACTGACAGACGGCACCACCTGCGCGGCTGGCGCATCCATGTCGCCAATCAACTGCGCAAGACCACGGCCAAGACGTTTGCGGGAGATATCTTCGGTCATTTATCTAGTCCTGTGGTCAAAATGCAGTTTGTTACGGATGTGAATCGATTATGCAGCACGCAAACGCCGTTCACGTTGAATGACTTCGGAAGCTAATTGCAGATAGGCCTGACTGCCAGAGCATTTCAAATCGTATAGTATTGCGGGCTTGCCATAAGAAGGCGCTTCAGAAATACGCACATTGCGCGGAATAATCGTCTGATAAACCTTGTCACCCATATGCGCCCGCACATCAGCGACCACTTGGTTGGCCAAATTATTACGGCCGTCATACATGGTCATCACAATTCCTTGGATTTCCAGCGTTGGATTGAGTGCACGACGCACCTGCTCCACAGTCTCTAACAGTTGGCTGAGACCTTCGAGAGCGAAGAATTCACACTGCAACGGTACCAAAATGGAATCTGCGGCAGCCATCGCGTTCAATGTCAAAAGATTAAGCGACGGCGGGCAGTCGATTATCACATAGCTGGCGCGCCCAGAATCGCCTTCGCGCAAGGCTTTACGTAATTTGTGAGCACGATCCGGCAGTCCGGCAATCTCCATTTCAACACCAAGCAAATCCAGCGTCGATGGCACGATAGAAAGATTGGGAACAGCGGTCTTAACCGACGCTTCAGCCACGGTTGCACCACCCAGTAGCACGTCATAAGATGAAATCTCGCGATTTTTCCGGTCAATACCCAGTCCGGTCGAAGCGTTTCCTTGCGGATCAACGTCCACAATCAAAACACGCTCGCCAATAGCTGCCAACGCCGTTGCCAAATTGATCGCAGTCGTCGTCTTGCCGACACCACCCTTTTGGTTGGCAATTGTAATGATTCGCGGAACTTGCATCATTTATCTAAACCTTGAATCGAACTATTCAGCTGCTGCATGACGCGCTAAAGACTTAACTTCCAATATCACCGATGCCGGATCTATGACGCTGACATGCTTTACCAGATCAGCAGCCCATGCGCCTCTAGTTTCGTCGATTTCACGCTGAAAATCTTGCCCCTTGTGGAAAAGTCCCGCTGCCCCGTTAAGCAGCCACGGCGACGTCAGCCCATACAGCCTCTCAAGGCTGGACACCGCCCGAGCGGTAACAATATCCACGGTCGGAACTAACTTCGGTGCATCTTCTATGCGCGAAAGGTGCACTGTACCGGCAGCTCCAGTTTCCACAAGCGCCGTTCGTAGGAAAGCAACCTTTTTTCCATTACTTTCAATGAGATGTACATGAGCGCGAGTACCTGTTGCCATCATAATGGCCGTCACAATACCAGGAAGACCGCCGCCGGAACCAATATCAAGCCAGGTCCCTTTTGGCTCTTTAATTGTGAATAGCTGGGCGCTATCCAAAATATGGCGGTTCCAGAACTCTTGTAATGTCGCAGACGATGCCAAATTGAATGACTTTGACCATTTCAGAAACAACTGTTCATAGGTTAAAAGCCGCTCAAACGTTTCACGTGAAACATCCGGCGCGACTCGCCGAAGTTGCTCAAACTTCTGTAAACTCATGCCGCACCGCGTCCTGATGCTTCCATACGGCGTACTTCCATGACGATCAGCGCCAACGCCGCAGGGGTCATACCATCAATTCTCTGCGCCTCAGCGATAGATGAAGGCCTGCGCTCAAACAATTTCTGACGCATCTCATTTGAAAGACCGGGTACATCTGCAAAATTAGCGTTGTCGGGAATCACACGGCGCTCTTCCTTCCTCATCATCGCAGCATCCTCAGACTGACGTTCCAAATAAACCGAGTAATGCGCCTCAATCTCCAAAGCTTCGACGGTCTTGGTATCAAATGAACCAAGTTCTGGCCAAACCACCGACAAACGCGCTACATCAATGTCATTAAACGCCAGCAAATCAAATGCAGTCCGGCGGACGCCATCATGGTTCACGGCAATTTCATATTTCGCAGCTTCTTGAGGCGTCATGCTCAATGATTTGCACATCTCACGCGCCTGATCGAGCCGTGATGAAATTTGAGAATAACGCTCCACACGGTCTCTAGACGCTACGCCAAGCTCGATCGCCATAGGCGTCAAGCGCTTGTCGGCATTATCTGCGCGCAGCGAAAGCCGGAATTCAGCGCGGGACGTAAACATGCGATAGGGTTCCGAGACCCCACGGGACGTCAAATCATCCACCATAACGCCAATATAAGCCTCAGTCCGGCTTATGCGTAAGGGTTCTGCACCTGAAGCTCGCCGCGCAGCATTCAATCCGGCAAGCAAACCCTGACCCGCAGCTTCTTCATAACCCGTCGTACCATTAATTTGTCCTGCAAGAAAAAGACCCTCAACACGGCGCGTTTCCAACGTCGAATACAATTCGCGAGGATCAACATGGTCATATTCAATGGCATAACCAGGTTGAATCATCCGCGCATTTTCAAGGCCAGGCACGGTGGCAAAAAACAGTTTCTGAACATCCTCAGGCAGTGACGTGGACATACCATTGGGGTAAATAGTATCGTCATCCAAGCCTTCAGGTTCCAAAAATATCTGATGACCATCACGGTCACCAAATTTTACAACCTTGTCCTCAATAGACGGGCAATAACGCGGACCCACCCCCTCAATCGCACCGGAATAGAGTGCCGAGCGATGAAGGTTATCACGAATAACTTGGTGAGATGCCAGAGTGGTGCGGGTAATGCCGCACTCCACCTGCCGTGCCGCAAGACTATCAGTCATCGCGGAAAAAAACGACGGCACATCATCGGCACCTTGCATTTCTAATGATGCCCAGTCAATTGTCTTACCGTCAAGTCGAGCAGGCGTACCAGTCTTTAAGCGCCCCAGCTTAAAGCCAAGACGTTCCAAGGTCCTACTAAGACCAAGAGCTGGTTGCTCACCAACGCGGCCCGCAGGAATCCGTACGTCACCCATATGAATAAGGCCGCGTAAAAATGTACCCGTGGTCAATACCACCGCGCTACAGTCAATTTTGACACCCGACTTCAGAAAAACCGATGTAACACGCCCATTTTCAATAGAAATATCATCAACCTCGCCCTCAATAACCTCAAGATTGGCCTGATTACGGATCAGCTCCTGCACGGCAAGACGGTAGAGTTTCCGATCAGCCTGTGTGCGCGGACCACGCACGGCTGGGCCCTTACGACGATTAAGCAAGCGAAATTGGATACCAGCTGCATCCGCGGCGCGGCCCATAATACCATCCAACGCATCCACCTCGCGCACAAGATGGCCTTTGCCCAAACCGCCAATCGCAGGGTTACAGGACATGATGCCAATTGTGTCGAACTTATGAGTTATCAATGCCGTGCGTGCGCCAGAACGCGCAGACGCGGATGCGGCTTCCGTGCCAGCATGACCACCACCAATGATAACAACATCATATTTCATTGCGACTACTCAGTTTGGAATATAGAGTGACATGAGGGATGAAAACACCGGAGTCAAGCTCATGTTGTTTCACGTGAAACAATAGTTTCAAGCTGGTCGACCGGAAAATATTGTTTCACGTGAATCAATCAAATAACTCTATTTCATGTGAATCTACGAGCTCACTTGCCGACGCAAAACTGTGAAAAAATAACGTCCAACAAATCTTCGACATCAACACGGCCGGTAATACGACCCAACGCGTCGGTTGAACGTCTCAATAACTCACCAACAAGATCCAAATCATCTTCATTAAGTTCGTCAATCAAACTAAGGTTTCCCCTCACCACAGAAAGAAGCGAAACCTGACGCTCGCGTCCAGGAGCCAAGCCAACTCGTGCCACAGCGTTCGACGCTCGCTTGGAAATGGCCTCGACGAGAACATCTAAACCGCACCCAGTCTTCACGGACAATTGCACATCAAAATCAGGCGCCGCCACAGGATTGTAGACACCCTTGCCAATTTTATCGGCCTGTAGGCCAACCCGCAAACTTTCAACACCATCAAACATCACATCGAAAGCGACCGGAGCGCTAACGTCACTTGTCAAAAGCACCAAATCCGCCGTGGCAGCGCGCGTCTGGGCCCTAGTTATACCGATTTGCTCCACTGTCCCGGCATTATGGCGAATACCAGCAGTATCAGTCACAATAACCAAATTGCCGCCGAGTTCCAGCCGCACATCAATAAGATCTCGTGTCGTTCCCGCCTCGTCAGTGGCAATAGCAACCTCACGGCCAGCCAGCGCATTTAATAAGCTAGATTTACCAGCGTTTGGAGCACCAAGAATAACAACCCGGTAACCGTCCTGAATAATCTCTGTTGAGCGATACATCCCGATGTGCGTATCGATCTCCGACAGCAACGAAGCAGCGTCAGACTTCACCGAGATCATAGCACGCACCGCCACATCATCCTCTTCTGAGAAATCAATTGCGGCCTCCACCATGGATCGTAACCGGACGAGACGTTCCCGCCAACCATCATACAAGGCTTTCAAGCCGCCATCGGCCTGCGAGATAGCCAATTTGCGCTGTCCCTCTGTCTCAGCGGCAAGCAGATCAGCGAGACCCTCGGCGCTTGTAAGGTCCATTTTTCCATTAAGAAACGCGCGCTTCGTGAATTCGCCAGCATCAGCCGCCCGCAAATTATCAAATTTGGACAATCTTGCCAACAAGGCACGAACCACCGCCACAGACCCGTGGCAATGCAATTCAGCACAATCTTCGCCGGTAAACGAATTTGGTGCGTTGAAAAAGCAAACCAAACCCCTGTCTATGATGCTTCCATCTTCAGAATTGAAGTTGCAAAGCACTAATGCACGCGGCTTCGGAAGTTTTTGACAAATCGTTTCGACTACGAATCGAACTTGCGGCCCGGAGATGCGGATAATCGCAACCCCAGACGGCAATTTGCCAGAGGACAAGGCGTAGATCGTTTCCATACTAAAGGCTCACAATCATAACGCCTACGAATCGATATTAGGTATTCATCGAATCGAAGAAATCACCATTGCTCTTGGTTTGTTTCAATTTATCAATCAGGAACTCGATAGCATCAGTCGTGCCCATTGGTGCCAAGATACGGCGCAGCACATAAATCTTTTGCAACTCTTGCTTAGGCACCAGAAGATCTTCCTTACGTGTACCTGATTTAAGAATATCCATCGACGGGAAGATGCGTTTATCGGCTACCTTACGATCAAGCACGATTTCCGAGTTCCCCGTCCCCTTGAACTCTTCGAAGATCACTTCATCCATACGGCTACCGGTATCAATAAGCGCCGTGGCAATAATCGTCAACGAACCGCCTTCTTCAATATTACGGGCAGCACCGAAGAAACGCTTAGGCCGTTGTAGCGCGTTTGCATCCACACCACCGGTAAGAACCTTGCCCGATGACGGCACCACAGTGTTATAGGCGCGGCCAAGACGGGTAATCGAATCCAGGAGAATGACCACATCGCGGCCATGTTCGACAAGGCGCTTGGCCTTTTCTATAACCATTTCAGCCACTTGCACGTGGCGCTGCGCCGGCTCATCAAATGTAGATGACACCACTTCGCCCTTCACCGAGCGTTGCATATCAGTCACTTCTTCCGGCCGCTCATCAATCAACAGGACGATAAGATAACATTCAGGATGATTGGCAGTAATCGAGTGCGCGATATTTTGTAACAGCACAGTCTTACCAGTACGCGGCGGCGCTACGATCAACGCGCGTTGACCCTTGCCGAGTGGCGCGACCAAATCCAAAACGCGTGCGGAAAGGTCTTTGGTGGTGGGATTGTCAATTTCCAGCTTGAAGCGCTCGTTTGGATAGAGCGGTGTCAAATTATCGAAATGTGTCTTGTGCTTGATCTTTTCCGGGTCTTCAAAATTAATTGTGTTGACTTTGAGCAGCGCAAAATAACGCTCGCCTTCTTTTGGCCCACGAATTGGCCCTTCTACAGTATCACCAGTTTTCAAAGAGAAACGACGGATTTGGCTTGGCGAGATATAAATATCATCGGGACCGGGCAAATAATTCACGCTCGGTGAACGCATAAAGCCGAAACCATCTTGCAGCAGCTCTACTACACCTTCACCGATAATTTCAACTTCCTGCGCGGCAAGCTTTTTGAGGATCGCGAATATGAGCTCTTGCTTACGCATAGTGCTTGCGTTTTCAACCTCCAGCGATTCGGCGAATGCCAAAAGGTCAGTTGGTGTCTTGCTCTTAAGCTCTTGAAGTTTCATCTCTTGCATAGGGTAACCTAATATAATTTTCGTGAGGGAGTTCAAAAGCCGCAGGGCCTACCCCGTGCGGGCGCCGAATTTATGCGGGTGAACTTGGAGAAAGGAATTGCTCTTTAGCGATTCACGAAGCGAAGAGCAAGTGCCGATAGAATGAGCGGTCACCATACGATTTTCGTATCATTTCCGCATCATCTCCGCATCCATCTCGGCCACATCTCAGAAAGGTTTCACAACTACCATAATGACAATGACAACCATCAAAACAGTCGGCACCTCATTCATCATGCGCCAGTAGCGCGCTGGTTTTACATTGCCGTCATTGCCAAAAATTCTAACATGCTTTGACAAAAATCCGTGGAAAGCCGAAAGCGCCAAAACAGCAATGAATTTCACAATGAACCAATTTTCCTTATAGGCCA
>JANPBE010000797.1:0-2642 GCA_031430295.1 Phyllobacterium sp. | reverse complement strand
GCGACCAGCATAATGCCGTATTTATCGCAGATTTCGCGTAATGCTTTCATGAAAGCCTTGGGAACATCATAAAAACCGCCCTCGCCCTGCACGGGCTCAACGATGATGGCGGCGACACGGTTTGGATCGACATCAGCCTTGAACAGCTTGTCGAGAACGCCCAAAGACTCTTCAATGCTGCCGCCGTGAAGTTCAACGGGGAACGGTACGTGGAAGACATCTGCCATCATTGCGCCGAAGCCGACCTTATAGGGAACGACCTTGCCTGTGAGCGCCATGCCCATGAATGTGCGGCCGTGGAACGCGCCGGTGAACGCGATGACAGCCTGACGGCCAGTGGCGGCGCGGGCGATTTTAATAGCGTTTTCAACGGCTTCCGCACCTGTGGTCACGAAAATTGTCTTCTTGGCGAAGTTGCCCGGTACGCGCTCGTTAAGGCGCTCGGCAAGCCGCACGTAGTTTTCGTACGGCACGACCTGATGGCAGGTGTGGGTGAAATGATCGAGCTGGTTCTTAACTGCTTCGATGACTTTGGGGTGGCGGTGGCCGGTGTTGACCACAGCAATGCCCGCGCCAAAGTCGATATAGCGATTGCCTTCGACGTCCCAGATTTCGGCGTTTTCGGCTTTATCGGCATAGATTTGGGTCATAACGCCAACGCCGCGCGAAATCGCATCGTTTTTGCGGATGTTGATGGAGGCATTTTTCAAATGCTTATCGACGGGTGCGTTCATAACAGGCTCCTCTGGCCAGACGTGGAGATAATGGAATAAATAGACTTCTTGCATTTTTTCTGTAAGTTGCCAATATGTATTTTGAAAGAATTTTTGCTGGTCGCAAAGCGGTCGGCAACCGCCCAGACTGAATACGGAAACCGTGCGGAAACGATACGGAAAGCATACGGAACGCGACTATGAGTGAGAGCGACCATATCAGCTACAAAGTGACGGAGGCGGCGCGGCTGACGGGCGTGTCCGCCTCCACTTTGCGGGCGTGGGAATTGCAGGGTCTTATCGAACCGGACCGCACGGCGACCGGCCAACGTACATTTTCCAAAACCCATCTCAAGACATTGCAGCGCATACAATGGCTGCGCAGCGAGCAGGGCCTTAACCCTGCGGCCATCAAGAATTCGCTCGCTAGGGAAAAACCAGCAAAGCAAATTGCTACCCGTGAGGAGAGCGATAACATCGGTAAGCGCACACGCCATTTGCGCCAGAGCGCGGTGCGCACGCTGGCGGATGTGGCGGGGCAGGCGGGCGTCGCCATCTCCGCACTCTCCACTTTTGAGCGCACCAGCCAAGGCCTTTCTATGAAGGCATTGCATGAAATTGCTGATGCGCTGGGCACGACAGTCTCGGCCCTTTCGGGTACGCAGGACGAGGACAGCCGCCAGCTTATTCGCAGCGGTGAATGGCAAAGTTGGCCGCAGACCAGTCCGGGCGTCACGGTTCAATTGATGGCGGAAGGGCGCAATCAGATGGACTGCCACCGTTTTGTGCTTTCGCGGGGGGCCAGCTCCGAGGGAGCCTATGACCATGAGGGCGAAGAGTTCATTCATGTTTTGCAAGGCAGCTTGGAAATCGTGCTGGGATCGCGGGATTTTCACAATCTCAACCAGGGCGACTCGCTCTATTTTAAAAGCTCTATTCATCACTCATGGAAGAACAGCCATGACGGCGAGACTGTGTTGCTGTGGGTTAATACGCCGCCGACTTTCTAATGTTCATGCTGGTGTTCTGGGGGCGACACTAATAATCCCGTGAGCGGCTCTGCCATCTTATGAATCATAAAATAGCGCTCTGATAATGTAACAAAGCGTTACAAAACTTGTTGTCATTATAGCCGCAGATTAGATTGATATAGATTTAAGTAAGGCAATTGCCGCTTTCTCGCCTCATTTACCCTATTTCAGACAGGCTCGATTAAACGAGACCTATAGTTTTGAAACAGAAAATCTCTATTGTTGCGCTGGCCGCAGCTTCGCTTCTTAGCCTTTCAACCGGCTCATTTGCCCAGCAGTGCGGTGGCGCTTCATGGTATGCGCTGCATTCGCGCACGGCGTCCGGCGAGATGATGAACCCAAGCGCTATGACCGCCGCCCACAAGACTTTGCCGCTCGGCAGCAAAATTCGCGTCACAAATTCCAACAATGGTAAATCGCTAGTGGTGCGCATCAATGATCGCGGCCCGTTCATAAAAGGTCGTGTGCTTGATCTCTCCAAGGGCGCTGCACAAAAGCTCGGCTTTATCGGCGCGGGTCATACCAAGGTTTGCTATTCAAAGATTTGACGGGCCAAGATTTGACGAGCATTGTAAGTTTTGATCGAGGTTGTATAATTGAGCCTCACAATTCGAGGTACTGCAATGGAAGTCAAAGACGCCGTCAAACTGGCCAAGGCTTATGTTACCACTATATTCGAGGACGAGAAAATTCGAGAAATCGGATTGGAAGAAACCGAATTTTTGGAAGACAAAGACCTATGGTTAATTACGGTTGGCTTTCGTCGTCCCTTCAGTCGTAGCGCCTCAGAAAAAAGAACCCTCTCAGATTTCTCAAGGTTGATTGGTGAACAGCTAGCAGCGCCAAAGGTTTACGAGGAGCGCTGGTATAAAATTGTCGAAATAGACAATAAAAGCGG
>JANPBE010000796.1:0-15863 GCA_031430295.1 Phyllobacterium sp. | reverse complement strand
GCTATGATCTTGTGGGGTGTTTGCTAAGGATTAACCAACGCCGGTCCCCACCCCCCCCCTTCCGGGGGCAACCGCCGAAACCTTCCCCGCATGGGGGATGGCTGTCCGCGATGGCGAAGCGCTGTCTTCTCCCCGTTTTTCCAACGGGGAGAAGATGCCGACAGGCAGATGAGGGGCGAAAGACCACGGAATTTCGCCGCGAGACCGCCCCTCATCCGGCGCTTCGCGCCACCTCCTCCCCGAAAGAGAATAGGGGGAAGACAAGAGGGAACTGGGTTTTGTCTGCTTCGTAAGCACTCGCTGGTAGAGTGATTGGGAGGTAGACTATTTAGAGCGCAAATCGCAAATCGCTTTGGCTGTTGCCACGGCCCTCGCACGAGACGATTTGTTTTCGTTCAATCCCATGTATTCTGTTTCGATCAGTTCAAGAAAATCTGCTATGTCGATCACAGATTTTCCGTTCGCACACATTCCCGCAGCGTGGATCAAATATGTGTCATATTCATCTTCCGGCCAAGCTTCTCCATAGTCATCTTTGAAATCTGACAGCCCAATTGGATCCCAATGCTTCCAGCCAATCAACCTCAGTTTTTCGATATCGACCTTAAATTGGCTCAAAATTCACACCCGCTCCACAAACCCGTCCAGCACCCGCTTCTCGCCCGCTTTATCAAACAATATCGTCAGCTTGTTCCCCTCAATGCCCGATATATTCCCATTGCCGAACTTAATGTGAAACACCCTGTCGCCCACATCAAATCGTGACGGGGTGTCGCTGACGGATTTGGCTATTAGTTCGCCTTCTATGGTGCGGGGTTTTACGGAGCCTCGGCCGGCGCCGAGGTTGCTGTCGGTTTCGCCATAGGCAATGCGCTCCACGCTGGGGCCGGAGCGGTTGCCCCAGTTTTTGGCGGTGGCTTCGGTGCGGTTGGCTTGTGCGCGCTGCCAGCCGGGGGTGGAGTAGCTGCCGGTGAAGGCTTCTTGTTTATCAAAGCGCGAGGCGCCATACGGGTTTTGGCGCGAGAAGCCGCCGGATTGGCCGTAGCTGCCATAGCCATTGCCGGCCTCCGCTACTTCCACATGGGCGGGCGGCAGTTCATCTAAAAAGCGGGACGGAATGGTGCTTTGCCACATGCCGTGAATGCGGCGGTTGGAGACAAACCAGATGTGGGCGCGGTGCTTGGCGCGGGTGAGGCCGACGTAGGCGAGGCGGCGCTCTTCTTCCAGTCCTGAGCGACCGCCCTCATCCAGCGAGCGCTGGTGGGGAAACAGGCCTTCTTCCCAGCCGGGCAGGAAGACCGTGTTAAACTCTAAGCCCTTCGCGCCGTGCAGCGTCATAATGTTGACGGCATCGAGATCCTCGTTTTTCTCGGCGTCCATCACCAGCGAGACATGCTCCAAGAAGGAGCGCAGGCTCTCGTAATCTTCCATGGAGCGGATCAGTTCTTTGAGGTTTTCCAAGCGCCCCGGCGCTTCCGCCGAACGGTCGTTCTTCCACATATCGGTATAGCCGCTCTCTTCGAGAATTTGCTCGGCAAGTTCAACATGGGACTTGGTATCGAGCGCCACAGTCCAGCGCTCAAACAGCTCCACCACATTGCGCAGCGTGGAGCGCACTTTGGGCTTTAGCTCTTCGGTGTTGATAAGCAGCGCCGAGGCCGACAGCATGGGAATGCCGCCAGCGCGGGCGGCATCATGGATTTGGCGCACGGCGGCTTCACCCAAACCGCGCTTGGGCACATTGATAATGCGCTCAAAAGCCAGATCATCCGCCGCCTGCGCCACCACACGGAAATAGGCCATCGCATCGCGAATTTCGGCGCGTTCATAAAATCTAGGTCCGCCTATGACGCGGTAGTTGAGGCCGAGCGTGACAAAGCGATCCTCAAACTCGCGCATTTGGAACGAGGCGCGCACGAGGATTGCCATGTCATTGAGCTTATGCTGCTTGCGCTGCAACTGCTCGATTTCCTCGCCGACCGCGCGGGCTTCCTCTTCCGAATCCCATCCGGCATGGACCATGACTTTATCGTGGTCCGGGTCTGCCTTTTCGGTGAACAGCGTTTTTCCAAGGCGGCCTTCATTGTGGGCAATAAGATGCGCGGCGGCGCCGAGGATGTGCTCGGTGGAGCGATAATTTCGCTCTAGCTTGATGACGACTGCGCCAGGGAAATCCTTGTCGAAGCGCAGGATGTTATCCACTTCCGCGCCGCGCCAGCCATAGATAGATTGGTCATCATCGCCGACGCAGCAGATGTTGACTTTGCTTGCGCTCACGGCCGCATCGCGCCTGTCGGCGCTGGCCTGCGCGGGCGCGGGCGAAAAGTCGCCCGACGGGCGGTCGCCCTTGCGGCTTGTCGCCGAAGTTTGGCGAGCTTGCGCCAACAACCGCAGCCACAAATATTGCGCTATATTCGTGTCTTGATACTCATCCACCAAAATATAGCGGAACTTGTTGTGATATTCCGCCAGCACATCCGGATTGTCGCGGAACATTTGGATGGGGTGCATGAGGAGATCGCCGAAGTCGCAGGCGTTCAGCGTTTTCAGGCGGTTTTGGTAGGCGGCGTAAAGCTCGCGGCCCTTGCCGGCGGCAAACGAGCGGGCGTCGCCTTCGGGAATTTCCTTCGGGCTAAGTGCCTTGTTCTTCCAGCCGTCTATCATCATGGCAAATTGGCGCGCGGGCCAGCGCTTATCATCCAGCCCTTCGGCTTGGATAAGCTGTTTGATGAGGCGCACGACATCATCCGTGTCCAAAATCGTGAAGTTGGATTTAAGGCCGACAAGCTCCGCATGGCGGCGCAGCAGCTTGACGCCGATGGAGTGGAACGTGCCGAGCCAGGGCATACCCTCAACGGCCTCACCGACCAGATGGCCAATGCGCTCTTTCATCTCGCGCGCGGCTTTGTTGGTGAAAGTCACGGCAAGAATCTGGCTGGGGAAGGCTTTGCCTGTCGCCAAAATATGGGCGATACGGGTGGTGAGCACGCGGGTTTTGCCCGTGCCTGCGCCCGCCAAAACCAGCACCGGGCCATCCACTGTTTCCACCGCGAGGCGCTGCTCAGGGTTCAGCCCTTCAAGATAAGACGCATTGCCATTTTGCCCGTGCCGCGCCGCCATAGCGCGCGCAGCAATGCCACCGCCAGCCTGCGGCTGCGGAGCGGGAGCTTGAGGCGGTTTTGGCGCATCAAAAAACGGAATGTCGTCGAACGGATCTGACATCGGACGTATGTGGTGCGATTCGGGGGAAAAGGCAAAGAATTGCCACTATTACTGCAAATAAGTTTGAAATGTTTTGCAGGGAGATTTCTTGAGGCGCTTGATGGGAACCAAGGCCGCGCTAAGTTCGTTAAGGGGCATTCACTGAGGATCAAGCCATGACCAAACCGACAATCACCCAAGATATGATTAATGCCTATGACGAATACACGCATCTGTCGCTTGATAGACGCGGTTTCATGGAAAAGTTGGCGAAACTGGCGGGGTCAGGCGCAGCCGCAGCGGTAATTGCGCCGATGTTGGCAGCGAACTCCGCGCAGGCTGCGATTACCGAGGAAAGTGATGCACGAGTTGAGACATCAAACGTGACCTTTGCAGGTGAAAGCGGCGAAATGAAAGGCTATTTGGCGCTGCCCAAGGAGCGTTCCGGCAAGTTGCCCGGTGTTATCGTTATCCACGAAAATCGCGGGCTGAACGCGCATATCAAAGACGTGACGCGGCGTATGGCGCTGGAGGGTTTTGCGGCTTTGGCACCGGATTTTCTATCGCCTGCCGGTGGCACGCCGGACAATGAAGATACGGCGCGTGATATGATCGGCAAATTAGACGGTGGCCAAACGACCGCTAATGGGGTTGCCGCTGTGAAATTTTTGATGACGCATGAAGCTGCAAACGGCAAGGCAGGGGCGATGGGCTTTTGCTGGGGCGGCGGGCTGGTCAACTCGCTGGCGGTATCATCGCAGGAACTCAGCGCCGGTGTTGCCTATTACGGAATGCAGCCAAACGCCGCCGATGTGCCCGCCATTAAAGCGCCGCTGATGCTGCATTACGGCGGGCTGGACGAGCGCATCAACAAAGGCATTCCAGCATTTGAAGACGCGCTGAAGGCGGCGGGGAAAACGTATGAGCTCTTTGTGTATGATGGCGTGAATCATGCGTTTAATAACGATACATCCGAAGCGCGGTACAACAAGTCCGCGGCGGATTTGGCATTCTCGCGGTCTGTGGTGTTTTTAAAGAGGAATACGAGATAGCTATGATTGCAGGCTGAAAACACTCCATCGAATAGGCCAGTCAGCTGGCAGTCATTTGTCACGCCTGCTCGTTTTTGTCGAATATTAGTGAACGGTGCACCTGTGCGCCTGCCCAAGCTCCATCACTGACTGCAAGGGAGATGGAGCTGGGTAGGCGCGCAATGTCGCCACAGGCGTAGACGCCGAGTACATTGGTTTCCTTGGTTTCGTTGGTCTGCAATTGTTCGCCCATTGGCGTTTCTATTGCACTGCAGCCAAGCTCCAAGGGCAGCGGGGAAGAAACCGACATTCTGGGTGCAATAAAAATACCTGAAAACTGCATCCGCCCGGTGTCGGCGAGGATGATGTCGGCCTCTCCATCCACCTCTATGATTTGTGTTTCTTCCACGGTCACCATGCGACTTTTCAGGTCCTGCCTAGTTATTTCATCCAGTTGAAAAGTCCCATTGACAAAGAATTTCACGGTTCCCCATTCAGGCAATATCTGGGCTTGATGCACAGACATCGGTCCTGTTGCGATGCATGCGATCTTACCCGCATTCAGTTCGTAGCCATGGCAATATGGACAGTGAAAGACATGGCGACCCCAACGCTGCGGCAATCCGCGTATTTCCGGGAGATTGTCGATAACGCCTGTTGCGAAGAGTATCCGGCGAGCTAAGTGCAGACTGCCGTCCGCTGCCGTCACCTGAAAAGAATCCTTGCTGCCTGTCACGTTGACAGCTGCATGTGTCAGCCATTTCAGCGTCGGGTATGCTGCGATCTGATCTTTTGCTTGCTGCCAAATTTGATCCGGTGGAACACCGTCCTGCCCGAGGAAACCGTGGGCGTGGGCTGCAAATCTGTTGCGGCGCACGCCTGCGTCAAGAACCAAAACGTTCCTTCGTGCGCGAACAAGCTGAAGCGCTGCAGCGATGCCTGCATAGCTTCCACCAATTATAACGACGTCATACATGACAAAAACTCCTGTTGGCTAACGTAAAGTTAGGGTAGAAATTTGCAGCTCAGACTCAAGCTGCTTCACCCCATATTGGAAACGGATCCTTTAGTGCCGCATAGTATGAGGGATCGAAGCTCAACATTCGCTCTTCGCCGATCAGGCAAGCGTCAAGCGCCAAGCGCATCGCTTTTTCGTTCATATCGGCGCCAATAAAAACCATTTCCTGACGTCTATCGCCCCATATGTCGTGCCAGTTTTTTGTGATGTGTGAACGCCATTCTTCATCATCGGGCCAGCGGCTTTTGGGGACAGCGGCCCACCACCGTCCCAGTTTTTCGGTTCTGCACATTGCCCCGGCAATAGACATTTCGCCAACCATGTCCGGTCTTGTGGCGAGCCAAAAGTGGCCTTTTGCACGGATAAGGCCAGCAAAAGATGTGGCTAAGAATGCATTGAATTTTGTCGGGTCCAAGGGTCGGCGTGCGCGATAGACAAAGCTTTTTATGCCATACTCTTCAGTCTCTGGCTTGTGGCTTGCATAGCCATAAAGCTCCTTAGCCCAATGCGCGTGTTGCTCTGCTTTTTCGTGGTCGAATAATCCGGTATTCAAGATACTGAGTGGCGATATTTGGCCGAAATCTGTTTCAATGATGCGTGCATCAGCGTTCAGACCACGAATAATTTTGCGAACCGCGTCGAGTTCCTCTGTGGCGACCTCGGATTTTTTATTGATAATAACAACATCTGAAAACTCTATCTGATCGACAATCAAATCCACTAATGTTCTCGTATCCTCATCTCCTGCGGTCTCACCTCTATCGCGCAATAGATCTACAGATGAGTAATTTGCGATAAGGTTTGCTGCATCAACCACCGTGGCCATAGTGTCGATGTCGGCAATGTCAGACAGCGAATGGCCACCTTCATCGTGGAACGAAAATGTTGCGGCTATTGGCAAAGGTTCAGCAACGCCTGTTCCCTCGATTAAGAGATAGTCATAGCGACCTTCCTCGCAGAGGCGTCGCACTTCGGCCAACAAATCGTCACGAAGGGTGCAGCAGATGCAGCCGTTGCTGAGTTCGACTAGTTTTTCATCTGTTCGCGATAAGCCGCCTCCTTCCCGAATGAGGTCAGCATCAATGTTCACCTCGCTCATATCGTTCACAATGACGGCAACCCGCATGCCCGAGCGATTGTTTAGAATGTGGTTCAGCACTGTTGTTTTTCCGGCGCCCAAGAAGCCCGAAAGAACCGTAACCGGTAGTTTTTTCATATGTTTGATCCGCCATAACATCACCAAAAAGCAAGCGCTCAATGAGCGCCTGCACGATAGGGGGTTTCCGCTTACTCTTCGCCATGAACGAGTGTAAAAGACAGCGCCGCTGTGTAGCCAATTTCATCAGCATCGGCGTTTCCAGGTGTTTTTTCAGTTCGCTCGGCCACAACGACATTTATGCCTTGGTTGCGGATTTTGATGGTAGTTTTACCATCCTGGTCTGTTTTCAGTTTTGGATCATTGTCACCAGTGGTGTATTCAGCCGTTACTTCTGCACCCTCCACCGGCTTGCCGTTTGCCAGCACCTGGATAACAAGATCATCTCCGGCTTTTAGTGTGAGCGGGTCAGATTGCGCCACAACCTCTAATGCCAATCCCTGTGGTTCAGGGGCCTTACCGAGCGGCCTCAAAATAGTGGTGATGTATTTAAGGTATTGCCCAGACTCCGTCGCACCGGCAACTTTGTTTTTGGGCTCGTTAACCCATTTACCGTCGCCGCCTTTGCTCCAAAAGCCGTTATCAAAAAATCCCGAAATAATGGCAGCATTTTCAGGCAAGGTCAGCAGCACATGGTCAACCTGGACTTCCTTTTTCAGATCGATGGCAGAACCATCAGCTTTGCGCGCGGTTACAAGTTTGAGCTTGGCTGGATCGTAAGCCTCATCCGTTCCACCATGACCATACACAAGAACGGTTTTACCGTGGCGCTCTGCAAACCAGACTGCATGAGCTGATGCTGAGTTTTGAACAACGAAAATAGATAGCGCCGCGGCTGCAGCGACAAAAGAAAAACGCATTAAAATCTCCATGTAATGTTATTACGTTACAATATGTAATATTATTACATTTTAGAGTCAATACGTCGTGACTGATGTAATTGCTATTTCCGCTAAATGCTAATCGTGCGTCCCAAGCGCTCCGGCCGTGGCAGTTTTTTTTCGCTCCGCCATTGCCGTAATTTTTGCCATCACATCATCCGGAGAGGCGGCGACCTTGAGGCCCCAATCAAAGCGCCGCTGATGCTGCATTAGGGCGGGCTGGACGAGCGCCTTAACGCGGGAATTCTCGCGTTTGAAGCCTCCCTAAAGGCGGGTAGCAAGACCTACGAAATGTTCATCTACGATGGCGTGAACCATGCGTTTAACAACGACACGTCCGAGGCGCGGTTTAACAAGGCCGCGGCGGATTTAACTTGGGACAAATGTGGTGCGATTTGGGGGGGAAGGCAAAGGAACGAGCGCGCCATTTATTATGGCACGACACACCACACCTTGCCTGTCATCTAAAGTGTTCTTGTGCGCTGTTAGCCTGCCTTAAATACCAATAGCGCGAGCATTGCGAAAATGCCGACGCCGACGAACGTCAGTATCGATGGGTTTAAGTCAAATGTTGCCCTCGCCTGCTCTTTGACACGCGTAATAAGTTCTGGCCATGTGTAACTGACGAAATCACCTTGGCTCATCAAGCCAATAAGTTTGCCATTATCATCGACAACAGGCAAATGTCGAAAGCGATCATTCGACATTTGTCTTAGCCAATCCAGTAAATTGTCGTCTGCCTTAGCGAGTTTCAAGTCTGTCGTCATAATGTCACTGAGGCGTGTTTTCTTTTGGTCCAAACCTTTGTCAAGAAGGCGGCGCATAAAATCGCGCTCGGTCACAATACCAATTGGTTTTGAATCTGAGTCGGTTATTACCGCCGCGCCGAAATTCTTCTCACTCATGGCTCGCACCGCTACAGAGACCATTTCCTCTGCCCCAAACGTCATAACTGCTGCCTTACGTGCGAATTCTGGTCTGTCGCCAATGCGCATTTACGCCTCCATGTTCGATGTAATTACGCATTTAGTGCGAGGCGTTACGAGAGCAAGTGCGAGAATTAACGAATAAAGCCACGGAACTATGAAGGCACACAAAAATCTATCGCTTTGGAAAAGCTCTAATTTCATAAAAATGCGCAAAACACCCCAATATGTGTGTGAATATTTGCCACTACTTGCGCTTAATCCTAATACTCCTGCCCACGCGCTCTGGCTGAGCTAAGTCTTTTTGCGCTTCTGCCATGGCCTTAATCTTATCCATTACATCATCAGGAAAGGCGGCAACCTTGGGGCCGGACATATCTATGTGCAGCGAAAGTACCTCGGATGTGGCGGCGAGCCAGCCGTCTTCATGGTAGAGTTCTTGGAACACATGCAGGCGTTTTTCGTCGAAATCTACGATTTGGAACGTGGAATAGACCTGATGGTCTTGGTGCAATTCGCGCACGTAGCAGACGTGGATTTCGGCGGTATAGATGGTTAGTTTGCGGTGTTTCACATAGTCCAGCGTGATGCCAAGTTCGCCGATGCCAAAATCCGCGCCGCGATCAAACAGCACGTTATAATAGGCCATGTTGAGGTGCCCGTTATAGTCTGTCCATTGCGGTTCTACGGTCATCAAAGGGGAGCGGAGCAGGATATCGGACATGGGTAAGCCTATGGACAGTGTGGTTTGCTGTTGCCACACTAGCTCGACTTAGGGGCAAGGCAAGAGTGGGTTAGAGTGGTTTCATGTCGCTTTCGGACATTTTGAATTTGCCGCGTAATGAGGCGGGGATTGCGGCGGCGATTGAGATTTTGCGGCAGCGCTTTGGGCCGCAGTTTCAAACGGGAGCCGATGTACGCCGCCAACATGCGCACACGACCACCTATATTCCGAACCAAGCGCCGGATGGCGTGGTGTTTGCGGCGAACACTGAGGATGTGCAGACCGTGGTGCGCTTATGTGCTGAACATCGTGTGCCAATCATTGCCTTTGGTACGGGAACCTCGCTGGAGGGCCATGTGAATGCGCCTGCGGGCGGCATGTCACTTGATGTTTCGCGCATGGACAAGGTGCTGGCGGTTCATGCGGAGGATTTGGACTGCGTGGTGGAACCCGGCGTGACGCGGCAGGCTTTGAATGAGCATTTGCGGGCTACGGGGCTGTTTTTTCCGATTGATCCGGGCCCAAACGCCTCGTTAGGCGGCATGGCTTCCACGCGGGCTTCGGGCACCAATGCTGTGCGCTATGGCACGATGCGGGAAAATGTGCTGGCGCTGAAAGCGGTTACAGTCGACGGCAAGCTCATCACGACGGCGCGCCGGGTGAAGAAGACATCTGCCGGATATGATCTGACGCGCCTGTTTGTGGGCAGCGAAGGCACGCTGGGCATAATCACTGAATTGACACTGAAACTTTCCGGCATTCCGGCAGCGATTTCCGGCGGAGTTTGCCCGTTTCCGAGCCTTGAGGCGGCATGTAATGCGGTGATTGCCACGATTCAGTTTGGTATTCCGGTGGCGCGGATTGAGTTGGTAAACGCGTTGCAAATCCGCGCGATGAACCAGTATTCGGGTTTAAATAATCCGGAAACACCGTGCCTGTTTGTGGAGTTTCATGGCAGCGAGGCCAGTGTCAAAGAGCAGGCCGAAGGCTTTGGCGAGATCGCGGCGGATAATCGCGGCGGGCCGTTTCAATGGACCTCAGACCCCGATACGCGGGCCAAACTGTGGAAAGCGCGGCACGATGCCTACTGGGCATCGCTCACGTTGCGACCCGGCGCGAAAGGCATATCGACGGATGTCTGTGTGCCAATTTCGCGGCTGGCGGAATGCGTGAAGTTGACGGAAGACGACATCGCCCAAAGTGGCCTCATCGCGCCGATTGTTGGCCATGCGGGCGATGGAAACTTCCATGTTTTAATTTTGCTGGATGTGGATAATCCAGCCGAGATTGAAGCGTCGGAAAGTTTCGTTGCGCGGCTCAATGCGCGGGCGCTCGGCATGGATGGAACGTGCACCGGCGAGCATGGCATAGGGCAGGGAAAGCGTGGCTTCTTGCGCGAGGAACTGGGCGAGGCGGTGGATGTGATGAGGGCAGTGAAGCTGGCGCTGGACCCGTCGGGGATTATGAACCCGGGGAAGATTTTTTTGTGAATGCCTCACCATCTTTCCGCCACCCCGATAACTCAGACTCTTGACGCTACGCCCATGACCACCGCATGGTGGCACAGGAGTTCGGGAGGTTAGGCTGGCACGGTTGTTTGTCATTATCGGCGGGTTGATTGTGGCGGTGCTGATGGCGGCGCTGCTTGCACCTTATTTTGTCGATTGGACCGGCTACAAGGCGAGTTTTGAGGCGGAAGCAACCAAGATTTTGGGACGTCCGGTTAAGGTGGCGGGCGCGGCTTCGGCGCGGTTGTTACCGTTTCCTTCGGTGACATTTTCCAATGTCCGGGTGGGCGAGGATAGCGAAAATCCAGTCTTGACGATGGAGAAGTTTTCCATGGATGCCGAGCTTGCGCCGTTTCTCTCAGGCGAAGTGTTGATTTTTGATATGCGCGTGGATGCGCCGCATGGGGTGTTGACCGTCGATAAAAACGGCGTGGTGGATTGGTCACTGCGCGCGAATACGCCGTTTGATGCAGGTAAAATTACCGTTGAGAATATGGTCATCACCGACGGCCAAATTGATATTTTGAACGAGGCTTCGGGTACAACACACCGGCTGGATATTCCAAATGCCACCGTCTCAGCGCGGGCGTTGACGGGGCCATGGCGTCTTAATTGCGACGTGATTTTCGATGGTGAGCCACTGAAAATTGACGGCACGACGGGGCAGGTGAGTGACAAGGGAACTTTGCCTCTGAATATGCGGATTATACCGATTGACCGTTCTGTGGTGGCCGAGCTTGACGGCAGTGTTACGTCAAAAGATGGCGCACTAAGTTATGGCGGCAAGTTCACATTGCGACCTGCGACGCTTACCGAGCCTTCGCAACCGCAATTGAAAGACGGTTATGGCGTGGTAGCTGACGAGGGGACGCCCTACCGGCTTTCTGGCAAGTTTGAGGTTGGTGCGAACGAGCTTAATCTTCCAGAATATCGTTTGGAAACAGGGCCTAAGGATGATCCCTATGTTGCTACTGGAACAGGACAAGTGACCTTTGGCGCTGCGCCTGCTTTTAAATTCAAAGTGGACGGAACACAGGTGAATTTGACGACAGATGCTGGCGTTGCAAGTGTATCATCCGAGCCAGTTGACCGGCTCAAGTCGTTCCGGCAATTTGTAGACACTGTGCCGTTTCCTTCTATGCCGGGCACACTAGATGTCAATCTTCCGGCTATTGTGGCTGGGGATACGACTGTCCGCGAGATCGCGTTCAGGGCGACACCGGATAATGGTGCATGGCGGGTGAGTGGCTTAAAAGCGACGTTGCCGGGACGTACAAAACTGGAAGCTGACGGGCTATTATCCAGTGGCGACAATTTTGGTTTTGCCGGTAATTTGCTGGTGGCGTCCAATCAACCAGCAGGGCTTGCCAACTGGCTGACGGGTAATGTTGATGCATCTATACGGCGGCTTGAGGCGCTGGGGTTTTCGTCGAAAGTGGTGCTGGCACCGGAAATTCAGACGTTCGAAAACCTCGAATTGGTATTAGGAACGACAGTATTTAAGGGTAAAGCAGAACGACGAACTGACGGTGCTAGGCCGGTTATTTCTTTAGTTTTGGCTGGCGGTGCTTTGCAGCTTGATGCGCTTTCGGCGCTGACGACTGGTGTTTTGGATGGAAGCGGCAAGAGCCGTTATGCGGGTTCGGATTTGAATATTAATCTCGATGCTGGCCCTGTTTCGCACAATGGTTTGCAGGCGAAATCGCTCGGATTATCGTTACGTCTAAAGGGAGATAGGGCGGATATTGACCGCCTTATGGTCACGGACTTGGGCGGCGCGTCGCTCTCTGCGACGGGCACTGTCAACGGATTTCCAGATAGTCCTGCGGCCACGCTTGATGCGTCTGTTGTTAGCGCGGACGGTGCTGACCTATTGAATTTATTACAAAATAATTTTCCACAGAATGAAATTTTGGCGAAATTCGCAGACCGCGTCAAAGCGTGGCCGAGGCTTTTGGCGGACCTGCAATCATCGATAACTGCGAGTACGGCGCTGGATGGAGGTGTTCGAAATCTCACCATTAGTGCCACTGCCAAGGCTGCCTCCGGCGGGCTTACTTTGGCTATAAATACGTCTGGTGCCTTGGATGATCCTTATGGTTTGAAGGGCAGTTGGCAGGCGAGTGTTACGCAGGATGACCCATTGGCACTGATCACATTGGCGGGAATTCCGGTTGTTCCGCTAGGTGCGCCGGGACCGGCGTCGGTGGATTTTAGCGGTGAGGGCAGTATCCGCGAGGGTATGAAAACAACGGTGAACGCAAGCGCTGCGGGAACGGTTTTGAATTTCGACGGTATTGTGCAAGGCGGCGATGTGCCGACGAATGTTGCGGGTAAACTGACATCAAATTCCGACGATTTGGACCCGTATTTGAATGCGACTGGCTTGGTCTTCGCTGGCGTAGGAACCGGAACGCCGACAATATTGGCCAGCGATATTGAGTATTCTAATGATGTTTTGCACCTCAAAGCGATAGAGGCTTCTGTAGCTGAGATTGTGCTAAGTGGCGGAGTTGATGTAACTTTTAGAGATCGTACAAGCTTGAGCGGTGCGCTTAGCACTGGCTATCTTGATGCCAAATGGCTGGCTGAAAATATTTTCGGAACTGGTGCATTCGACGGTGACGGGACGCATCCAGCGACAAGTGCATTCGCCACACAACCGGTGACGCCGTTTGATGGATCGTTGAAAATCGCCGCAAAAACACTTGGGTTAGGAGCGCTGGGCGAAGGCAAGGATGCGGTGATGGATGCTACATTTAACGCCAATGGCTTGCGTTTAGAGGGATTGGAAACCACGGTTTCTGGCGGGAAGTTCAGTGGTAATTTTGAAATTTCCAACACGTCCGGTGACGGGTCTTTCAGCGGAGATTTCAAATATTTGGGCGCGGACGTGGCGAGCCTTTTGGCGCAAAATGCGGTGACGGGATCGGTGGATATTTCTGGTTCAGTGTCCGCCACTGGCAAGAGCGCCGAGGGTTTGGCGGCGTCTTTAACTGGGTCGGGAGTCGCACGGCTAGCGCACGGAATGGTATCGGGGATCGCCCAGAATGCGTACGCCGCCATGCTGGAAACGATACGGAGCCAAGACAAAGCGCCGCCGCAGAGCTTTGTCGAAGGGTTGATTGAAGCCAATGTTCGTGGCGGCGAATTTCCGCTGCCGGATACTGAGTTGGCGTGGACAGTTGCTAGTGGTTCGTTGCGGCTGCCGGGTGTGAGTGTTGATACGGTCGGCGCGAAAATGACGGCGGATATTAGTAGCGATGCAAGTGACAGTTCGCTTACCGTTGATGGCGCGATTGCTTATGAGGCGGGGCTTGAGGCGGTGACGGGAGCGGAGCCGACAGTGCCGTTTTCGTTCAAACGCGTTGGCGGTGAAAGTAGTCTGAAATTTGATGCACAGCCTATGACGCAGTATTTTACTCAGCGTGCATTGGAAATCGAACAGGCGCGGGTTGAGGACATGCAGGCCGCCTTGGTGGAGAAGCAGCGGCTGCGGCGCGATGTGGCACAAATCAAATTGGCCTATGCGGAGCGGGACCGAAAAGCTGAACTACGGGATGAGGCTGTGCGGCGCGATGCCAAGTCTAAGGCAGAAGTGATGGCGGCGGCGTGGTTGTTGGAGCAAGTACGGCTGGAGGCGAAGGCCAAGGCGCAAGCTGAGGCGCAGGCTAAGGCCGAAGCTGATGCCAAGGCTGCGGCTGGCGCGAGGGCGGACGCTGAGGCGCAAAAGGCATTGGATGCGGCGAAGGCGATTCAAAGTCCTCCGTCAGTAGATCCTAATCAGAACACCGTTGACGGTGTCTTGAAAAACTTTGAATTGAATTTGCCCAAGCCATAAATTTCAATGCTGGACTTAGTCTGTGCGCCTAACACTTGCGAGCGCCGCCAAACGCAAGGCTGACGATAGATTTGAGTTGGAACCGCGTTCTTCGTCAATATTGGCGATGAGGCGGGCGAGGGCAATGGCTTGGGATTTAGCCATAGATTCTAAAATCTGGAAAAATTCATCTTCAATGGAAAACGATGTGCGGTGACCATGCAGGGAAACCGAGCGCTTTTTGATCGCGCTCATGACGGGTTTTTGGTGAGCTTGTGGCCATTGAGATGGCGGCTATCCAATTTGGCCTGCGCCGCTTCCAGTGACTTCGCGGCTTTGGGCTGGCCGAACTTTGCGCGGTTTTGAGCGGCAATGGTTTCTTTATCAAACCGCAGTTTGGATTTTCTCGCAATCCGCAGATTTATGACTTCGGCCATTACTTATTCTTGCGGAACGCATCCAGTGATACGACTGATGCCGTTGGCTTTGCTTCGTCTTCTGTAGATGCGGTGGCTGGCGCTGCGGTTTTTTCGACCTTGGCTTTTGGTGCGGCTTTGGCCTTTGGTGAGGCTTTGATTGGCTCGATTGAAACCGGCACATCTTTGACAACATGCAAGGCTTCGTGTGGGGCCTCGACGGCGGATTCGGCCTTAACTTCGAACTCAAGCTCGAAGTTTACCGAAGGGTCGTAAAAGCCGCGAATGGCGGCGTAGGGGATTGCCAGCTTTTCGGCGATATCGCTAAATGTCAGTGTGACTTCAAAGCCGGTCTCGGTCACATCCAAATCCCAGTACTGGTGCTGGATGACGATGGTCATTTGTTCCGGATATTTTTCCTTCAGGCGCGAGGAAATGCGCACACCCGGCGCGCCGGTTACGAAGGTGATGAAGAAATGGTGATTGCCGGGCAGGCCAGTCCGCGTGACTTCGATCAGCACTTTGCGGATGACGCCGCGCAGCGCATCTTGTGCCAAAATATCATAACGGATCAAATCTTGCGGCATGATGCCCCTTCAGGAATCGAATTCTCTGCTGATAGCTCTAAACCGGACTGGGCATTAGGTAAACTGCAATCGTTGCGCAAAGTTAAAAAGGGAAAGTGGAGGTTTCTGTTGCCAGGTACCTCCGAACCCCGCCTTACCCTGCGAAGAGCAAGGGCTTGATTTGAAGTGTCACACCGCCATTAGGCAGCGAGACGTACTTCCGCGTTGTTGTCATTTGCAACTAGCGATTTAGTCCGATAACGGTGGTACCATGCCGAGCAAAAACACGCTTTTTACGCCCTCGTCGATCCTATTTCGCCCCCGCCATATAACAGCTGATTCTGTTATATGGTGGAGGCGCCGGGTACCGCCCCCGGGTCCGAAAGGTTTATTATAACGGCCATTTATCACCATAGTCGGCAAGCCGACAATTCACATATATGTGGTTTACCTCAGGTTTGAAAGGGGTATCACTTGACTAAGTGCAATCTGTCAGCGACATTCGCGCAAAGGTGACGCTACTGGCATAATATAGAACCGAAAAAAGCCGAACCTTGAGGGACAGTTTTTATTCTTCAAGAAGGGGATACCTTATGGCCGATTATTTGGCAGACGT
>JANPBE010000795.1:0-2288 GCA_031430295.1 Phyllobacterium sp. | reverse complement strand
GTTTAAATCGCGGGCGAATAGCATCTTCAAGTGCAGTTACTTCACGTCTAACATCAGCAATTTTTTTCAATAAGAACCAACAGCCAGAATCATCCAAAAAATATGCCGCTTCCTCTCTCATAAAATGATGGGCAAAATAATTTCTAATTTTCTTCAAATGCTCAAATTCATGAGAAATATCAGCAAATTCTTCGATTTTCTCTGCACGTTTCAGAAGATTTCCAAAGGTCTGAGCCTTTGCATCCTCATAACCTTTATCAAAATTCTGTTCCCATTCTTGTCTATTCTGAATGCGCTTGCCTGCAAAAGCTTCCCCCACATACGAGAAAGTCCAAATGTTTATGAGAGAGTGTTCAACTAAAGCAAATTCGTAAAATACCAGACCGAAGTGAGAATAAACCTCCTTAGCAACACTACCATTGATTTTGGCAAGTTCTGGAAATTCATGAATAAGGTCCTCGTTTGTTATCTCAGAGCGCATCAAAGGCCCCCATTTTACGGGCCACTGTGAGGTAGATCACCATGATAACCACTGGCACAACCGTCAGCGCCGCAGCCAGTGGAATGTTGCCTGCCGTGCCCTGCTGTGCATAGACCGCCTGCCCGATAAACAGCCGCGACGAGCCGATGATTTGCGGGATAATATAGTCGCCGAGCGTCAGCGAAAACGTGAATATCGAACCCGCCACAATGCCGGGAAATGCCAGCGGAAATATCACATGGCGGAACGTCTGGTTAGGCCGCGCACCAAGATCGCCGGACGCTTCAATAAGGTTTGACGGCACGCGCTCCAGAGAGGCCTGAATGGGCAAAATCATAAACGGTAGCCAAACATAGAGGAACACAAGAAATGTACCGATATAGCTGACCGAAAGCGAATTGCCGCCAATAGTCGGGATGGACAGCAGCGCCTCCAGCAGAAATGTCAGATGAAATTTGGCGAAAATCCAAGTCAAAATACCCTCTTTGGCGAGGATCAATTTCCACGAATAGACCTTGACCAAATAGCTCGACCACAGCGGCATCATCACGCCCAAGTAAAACAGCGCCTTCCATTTGCCCTTGGCATAACGCGCGGCAAAATAGGCGATGGGAAAGGCGATTATCGCCGCCGCGACAGTCACAACCGCCGCCATCGTGAGGGTGCGCAATATGATATCAAGATTGGTAGGCGTGAGTAATTCGCCATAGGTTTTCAGCGTAAACTCCGGCACCACCATGCCGGACATTTCATCAATCGAAAAAAAACTTTGCAGCAACAGCGCCAAAAGCGAGCCGACATACACCACGCCGAGCCACAGCAACGGCGGCAGTAACAACAGCACCAATGCCAGGTTTGGCCGCCGCCAGAATGTATCCGCCAGCCGCGCACGCAGCCCGTTCGACGGCGCTGATATGACGACGCTCATACCGCATCCTCAAGCATGTTGAGATCGCTGCGATCAAAGCCAAGATGCACAGTTGCGCCAATCTCCGGCACAGCAACGCCTGCGTCCAAGATTCCTGCAATGCGCTGGCCATTGGCCTCGCAGATGAATTTCGTCGCGGACCCGAGATAATGCGCCGCCACCAGTGTTGCTTCCAAGCCGCCTTCAGCAGCGAGACTGACATTCTCCGGGCGAAGGCTGCACCAGCGCTTCTCGCCCGAGATTTGCGCCGTCAAATCCGGATTGAGTACATTCGACGAACCAACAAAATCCGCGACAAATTTGGTACGCGGCTTGCCATAAACATCCATAGGGCTGCCTGCCTGCACGATCTTGCCATTGTTAAAAACGGCCACGCGGTCCGCCATGGAAAGCGCTTCGCTTTGGTCGTGAGTGACAAAAATAAAGGTAATGCCGAGCGCTTTTTGCAAGGTTTTCAGCTCTTCCTGCATCTGCTCGCGCAGCTTCAAATCCAGCGCGCCAAGAGGCTCGTCGAGGAGAAGAACCCGTGGCTTGTTAACAAGCGCACGGGCAAGAGCGACACGTTGGCGCTGACCACCAGATAGCTGCGCGGGGGTGCGCGTACCATAACCCGGAAGTTTGACCATCGCCAACGCGTCATCAGCCGCCTTAAGGCGGTCTTCTCTTTTGACGCCTTTGACCATGAGGCCATAAGCGACATTTTCCAAAACTGTGAGATGGGGGAACAGCGCATAGTCTTGGAAAACCGTATTCACATTGCGCCGATAAGGCGGCACGCCCTCAGCACGTTCGCCAAATATTTCAATACTGCCGGAAGTCGGCTGTTCAAACCCGGCGATCAAGCGAAGGCAGGTGGTCTTGCCCGAGCCCGAAGGCCCA
>JANPBE010000794.1:0-4715 GCA_031430295.1 Phyllobacterium sp. | reverse complement strand
AATTTGTAAAGCCTCGGCTGGCGCTTATTGGTGACGCCGCGCACGGCATCCATCCGATTTACGGCCAAGGTCTTAACCTTGGCTTCCGCGATGTGGCGGCGTTGGCGGAAACCATAATTGACGCGCTGCGCCTCGGTCTGGATTATGGCCAGCAGGACGTGCTGGAGCGCTACCAAACATGGCGGCGCTTCGACACTGTGCGCACGGGCGTTACGACCGATGTTTTGAATCGCATGTTTTCCAATGACATCGCGCCTCTACGTTTCGTAAGAGATATTGGCCTTGGACTAGTGGACCGGATGCCGCGCCTCAAAAACTTCTTTATGGAACAAGCGTCAGGCATATCGCCAAACTCCCCGAAATTATTGCGGGGCGAGGCAATCTAGCTGATAATTTAAGAGTCGTGGCGGATGCCCGGATAGGCTTTGTCGCCCCATACTTCCTTCACCCGTGCGTCGCGGCCGCAGCCTTTGCGGTAGCGCTTGTAGGCATCAGCCTGCACAACATATCCAAAGCGGGTCAAGACGCGGTTTTGGCCTAGATAGTAGTTTTGGTGATAGTCTTCAGCATCTGTAAACGTGGTTGCGTCCTTTACCGGTGTCACAATTTTTGCGCCAAGCTCAGCTTCCGCTTTTGCCACGGCCGCCGCTGCGATGGGCTTTTGTGCAGCGTCAACGAATAGTGCTGACTGGTAGGCCTCGCCTTGGTCGCAGAACTGACCGTTGGGGTCTGTCACATCAATGGTGCGCAGGAATGTTGTCACCAGTGCTTCGTAAGTAACAATCGCGGGATCATATTCGACCTTCACGGCTTCTTGGTTGCCCCCATGGTCCTCATAGGTCGGGTTTTTCATCGTGCCACCCGCATAGCCGGACGTGGTGGCGACGACGCCTTTGATCTGGTCGAAATCGCTTTCAACGCACCAAAAGCAACCTCCGGCGAAAATGGCCGTTTCGGTCTTAGCGGCATTGGCAGGCGCAACAGTGGCGAAAAGGGCGGCGGCGATAAACTTAACAAGCATGACAAATCTCCAATGACTTGGTCCTTCTTAGGACACACCAGCACCATTGTGAAATCACAGCTTCACACAAATCAGTGATGACGAGTTGTAACCCGCCGGATAAGGTTCATATGTAAGAAGCAACATCGCTTTGCCACATATTTTCAATGGAGTCTGATATGAAACGTCATGCAACTGCTGTCTGGTCTGGAGATTTGAAATCCGGCAAGGGAAACATCTCCGCGCAAAGCGGCGCTTTGAAGAATAATCCGTATTCGTTCTCGGCACGTTTTGAAGATGAAAGCGGCAAGTCCGCCACCAACCCCGAAGAAATGCTCGCTGCCGCCCACGCCTCTTGCTTTGCCATGCAGCTTTCACACTTTTTGGCCGAAAACGGCACTCCCGCAGCCAAGTTAGAGGCCACTGCCACTGTCGAACTCATTCCCGGCAAAGGCATTTCCGGCAGCGCCTTGTCACTAACCGCCGATGTTCCGGGCATTACGATTGCTAAGTTTGACGAACTGGCTGCCAAAGCAAAAGCTGAATGCCCGATTTCCAAGGCACTAGGCGCGATTGACGTGACGCTGGAAGCGAAGTTAGTTTAGCTTCAGCCCTAATTTTTGCTGCAAGCGCTTGATGCGCTGAGGAAATAGTTCGCTGCGCTTTTCTTCAGGCGCGGCGGCCATAATCATATCAACCAGCTCATGCTTTTCATTTTCGCTGAGCTGTTTTGATAAATATGTGCCCGCGATGTCGACCACACTTTGAACGTCAGCCACTTGGTTTGTAGCCCATGTTGCATAAAGCATGGTTTCATCCAGCTTCGCAGGCGCTGCAATGCTGGCAAGCTGCGTGCGGATAGGCTCTTCAACAAGGGGTGATAAAACCGTATCCTCAGTGATGATTGAAACCATGATTGTGGCTGCGGCAACAATCGGGTCATCAATAGCGGAAATGGGGGCCATCGCGGCCTTTTTACGAATCTTACCACGCCGCATATTGCCGCGCACGCGGCCAACCGCATCAAACACTTCGTTTGCAGCATCGCTGGTCGCCTTCATGCGATACCACCAAAACGCCGCTCCACCGATAATACCCATTAGGGCGATAATGATATGCACAATTTATCCTCTCTGCTTTCAATCACAGATAGGCTAAAAAGTTTAAGGTTAAGTCAAGAGCCGCTTATATACAAACAAATCAATCACGGCGCGAACGACAGTTAAACCCGCCGCTCCACCATCATACGCTTCACTTCAGCAATGGCCTTAGCGGGGTTCAAACCCTTCGGGCAGGCCTGCGTGCAGTTCATAATTGTATGGCAGCGATAGAGACGGAACGGGTCTTCCAGATTATCCAAGCGCTCGCCAGTGGCCTCATCACGGCTATCGATAATCCAGCGATAGGCTTGTAGCAGCACGGCAGGGCCGAGATATTTCTCGCCATTCCACCAATAGGACGGGCAAGACGTCGAGCAGCAAGCGCACAGGATGCACTCGTAAAGCCCGTCGATTTTCTCGCGGTCTTCCTTCGATTGCAGCCATTCCTTTTGTGGCTCCGGCGATACGGTTTTCAGCCAGGGTTCGATGGAAGCGTGTTGGGCGTAGAAATGTGTCAGGTCCGGCACCAGATCTTTCACGACTGACATATGCGGCAGCGGATAGACTTTCACCGTGCCGGAAACCTCATCCATGCCCTTGGTGCAGGCCAGCGTGTTGGTGCCGTCAATGTTCATAGCACAAGAGCCGCAAATGCCTTCACGGCACGAGCGGCGCAGCGTCAATGTCGGGTCGACTTTTTCCTTAATCCACAAAAGCGCATCGAGCACCATCGGCCCGCAATCATCCATATCCACGTGGTAGCTATCCACGGAAGGATTTTTGCCATCATCCGGCGACCAGCGGTAAATTTTGAACTCGCGGGCGTTCTTGGCAGCGGCAGGCTTAGGCCATGCCTTGCCCTGCTGGATTTGCGAATTCTTGGGGAGTACGAGTTCAACCATGATTCATCTCCCTCAATACACTCTTGCCTTAGGCGCGATCTTCGCCAGACTAATCCCGCCGTCAGCCTCACTGACGAGCGGCTCCGTATGCACAGGGCGGTAGCTCAGCTTGACTTTGCCCTTGTCATCGATAGTGGACAGCGTGTGGACACGCCATTTTTTATCGTCGCGGGCGGAATAATCCTCACGGGCGTGTGCGCCGCGGCTTTCTTGGCGGGCTTCGGCGGAGACGACTGTGGTCATGGCGTTGGCCATGAGGTTTTCCAGTTCCAGTGTTTCCACGAGATCAGAATTCCACACCATTGAGCGGTCGAACACTTTCAAATCTGAAAGCCCGTTCCATACTTCGCCCATGCGCTTCACGCCGGACTGCAATGTTTCCTCCGTACGGAAAACGGCGGCGTCTCCCTGCATGGTTTTTTGCATGGCAAGGCGCAGTTCCGCCGTCTTGGTCGAGCCATTGGCATGGCGCAACTTATCAAAACGATCCATGATTTTGGTCACAGACGCCGCATTTGGCTTTGGCATGGCGGACTTGCGATCCACCACTTGGCCCGCTTTAATTGCTGCTGCGCGGCCAAACACCACAAGGTCAATCAGCGAGTTTGAACCCAAACGGTTGGCGCCATGCACAGAGGCGCAGCCCGCCTCGCCCACAGCCATAAGGCCGGGCAAAATCGCATCCGGGTCTTTCTTCGTCGGCTTTAGCACTTGGCCCCAATAGTTGGTCGGCACGCCGCCCATGTTGTAATGCACGGTTGGCAATACGGGGATTGGCTCTTTGGTCAAATCCACACCGGCAAAAATCTTGGCGGATTCCGAAATGCCTGGCAGGCGCTCGGCCAGCACTTTCGGGTCCAAATGATCAAGATGCAGGTAGATGTGATCTTTGTTCTTGCCAACGCCGCGACCTTCGCGGATTTCCATGGTCATGCAGCGTGACACCACATCGCGGGAGGCCAAATCCTTGGCCGTTGGCGCATAGCGCTCCATAAAGCGCTCGCCCTCGGAGTTGACGAGATAGCCGCCTTCACCGCGCGCGCCCTCAGTGATGAGGCAGCCCGCGCCATAAATGCCGGTTGGGTGGAACTGCACGAATTCCATGTCTTGCAGTGGCAAACCCGCCCGCGCGACCATGCCGCCGCCGTCACCCGTGCAGGTGTGAGCAGAGGTCGCCGAGAAATAGGCACGGCCATAGCCGCCTGTCGCCAGCACCACCATCTTGGCGGAAAAGCGATGGATTGTGCCATCATCCAAATTCCACGCCACGACGCCGATGCAGGTGCCATCATCATCCATGATGAGATCAAGCGCGAAATATTCGATGAAAAACTGCGCGTTATGCTTCAGGCTCTGGCCATAAAGCGTGTGCAAAATGGCATGACCCGTACGGTCTGCTGCCGCACATGTGCGCTGTACGGGCGGGCCATCGCCATAGTTTTGCATATGACCGCCGAACGGGCGCTGGTAAATCTTGCCGTCTTCTGTGCGGGAAAACGGCACGCCGTAGTGTTCAAGTTCATAAACAGCAGCTGGGGCTTCCCGCGCCAAATATTCCATCGCGTCCGTGTAGCCCAGCCAGTCCGAACCCTTCACGGTATCAAACATATGCCACTGCCAGCTATCCGGACCCATGTTGGAAAGCGAAGCGGCAATGCCGCCTTGCGCCGCCACTGTGTGCGAGCGTGTCGGGAAAACCTTGGTAATGCAGGC
>JANPBE010000793.1:0-10664 GCA_031430295.1 Phyllobacterium sp. | reverse complement strand
TTCGCTAAGTTGGTCACCATAGACGGGATGGGGCGATGCTCCATTGGGACTGGTGGCATCCGGCACGCTCAAGCGAATGAGCATGGATTCCATCTTCTCATCCGGCGACAACGGCGGGCGTCCGCGCCCGTCCTTGGTATGGCAACCAGAGCAAGAGACACGGTTGAAAAACGGGCCCAGCCCATCGAAACTCTTCACTGACGCAGGCGCAATCACCCAGTTGGTGTTGAATAGGCGGTTGCCAAAGAAGAACGGCCTTTGGTGCTGTGGCAAAGCATTGCTGGCCAAAAGCGTAAACGCCGCGTCGCTCACCGATTTTGTCTGGGTCGTCGCTGCACCCAGATATGGCGAAACCGGCGCGAACAGCACCGGCTTCTTCATCGTCATATCAGCCGCAATAGCTGCCAATGACAGCGAAGCCGCTGCCACGATAGCAAGTAAAAAGCGAATTGAGCGGTCCATATTTATCCAGCAGCAGGAACAAGTACCAATACACCTAGCTTCGATCCGGCTTTCGTCAAGCCGTCACTTAATGCTTGCAGCGCAGCAACTGCGGCTTCTCCAGCTTGCCTTCCGGGGCTAGTTTCAGGGGAGGCCAAAACCTTATCCCATGGATTGCCAAGTGCCGCGACCTTGATTTCTGTATCAGCCAATAACGCATCAACTTCAGCAGCCGTTGCCGGATCAATAGACTTCACCAATTCATCAAGGCCAGCGCGGGTTTTGCCATCCGCATCGCCGGTCCACACATTTTTGATGCCTTGCAAATCATAGACAAAGTCCTGATGGGTCGTGTCCGAAAAGCACGAATGCTCGTCTTCCTGATCGCCGGAATCAAGCGCCACGGCGAGACGCGCCGACATAAATTCTGAACCCGCCAAAATGCCCATGCCATTGAGCATGCGCCCTAAAACCTCGCGCTCTGGCAACGCTTTCAGCTTGGCAACATAGCCATTCGGGCTTTCATCCACCCAAGCTGCTGCAACAGACTTTATATCCTGCTCCAACTGCTCAGCGACCAAATGGAGATACAAACGGCGGCGATCATTAGCAGGGGTTCCGGCTACATAATCGCTTGCAGGGCGCGCGCCCGGACCATCGGCGCTAAAATCCTGGCCCCAGAGCAAAAACTCCACGGCATGCCAGCCGGTCGTCACATTAGCTTCATCATCAGCGCCATTGGCCTTTACGATTGCCTCAATGGTTATCGGATCGCTATCGGCATTAATGATGCCCGCCTTTGGATTGTCTTTCACATAGTCAATCGCAGCCTCGTTCATTGGCCAAGCATTAATTTGACCTTCAACGCTTTCAATCGGACCATCGTAAAAACGAAACGCTTCCGTCACTAAATAGGAGGGACGAGCCTTCACCCATGCTGCACGTGCGGCAGCCAATGTTGTCTCATCCGGCTTATCAAGAAACGCATCAATCGTATGCTCAAGATCTTCAGCAATATCGCCAGAGGATTTGTAAGCAACGCGGGCTAAATCAATATAGGCATCAACCTGGGCCTTGGCATCAAACTTAAACGCGTTAGCATCTGTTGATGAAAGTAGGTAGCTTGCTGGTGCAGAGCCACCGGCCTCGCCGCCAGCCTCACCACCTTCGCCGCCTGCGGCAGCCACTGGCGCAACAGTTGCGCTTTCACCTGCCTCGCCGCTATCTTGCGCGTAGGCCGACGACACGCCAAACAGAGCGCTCGCAAAATCATTTGTGGGAATAGTGGTGTTCAATACAGAACCGGCAAGTACAGCGCTGCCAACCCCAAGCCAAAGTTTGGTCTTCATAATTTTTCCTCTCATTCGTGGTCAAGGACACGACGATAAGTCTCTATAAAACTCGATTTTCAAATTTAGCAAGTTAAAAATTGACAATTACAATCAAGTTAGATTCATTCTAAAGCCTATCAATATTGAGGTGTTTTAGCACAATCATGCATCAAATTCGACTTGCATGGCATTTGCTTATAACGCTAATCATTTTTGACCAGACACATGAACCTTGAATTCATGCCGGATATGGAGAGAACAATGCAGATGTTAATTGCCGGAATCTTGTCACCGGACGATCTTGCCCAAGTGCGCCAAGCCTTTGATCAAGCGCAGTTTGTTGATGGTCGCGAGACTGCCGGATGGGCAGCCAAAACAGTCAAAAATAACCTGCAAGCGCGCGTTGGCGATCCTGCGCTGGACGGCGTGCGAGCGATTGTAAGCGAGCGGCTTCGCACCAATGCACTGCTTCAAATGGCAGCCAGACCCCGCCACATTACACCCCTTCTGTTCGCGCAATACCGCGACACCATGACCTACGGCACCCATGTGGATGACGCGCTGATGCAGGGCATTCGCACCGATATTTCGTTCACACTTTTTATCGACGAGCCTGATACTTACCAAGGCGGAGAGCTGGTAATCGAAACCAGCGCTGGTGAAAACCCGATTAAGGGTCCGGCTGGCTCGCTTTATATCTATCCGTCAAACACACTTCACCGTGTCGATGCGGTCACGTCCGGTACACGCCGCGTGGCTGTAGGCTGGGCGCAGAGCCAGGTTCGTAATGCCGAGCAACGCGAAATCCTGTTTGATCTGGATACCGCCAGACGAACGATTTTCGCGGCATCCGGCAAAACAGCCGAGTTTGATTTGATGTCAAAAAGCGTCGCTAATTTACTGCGGATGTGGATGGATTAGAGCATTTTCCAGTTTGATGGCACATCAAACGATTATGAATAATGCGACAAATCAAAAAACGCGCTAGCCCGCAATATCTATGACGCCGCAGTCACCCGTTTCCGAGCCATATGCCAAACGGAAGCCGCCGGAGTCCCAATTCATACTGGACAAAGCGCCCTTGCCACCGCGCCGTAGCAAGACTTCTTTCGAGTCGGCAAAACGCACAGCCAAAATCATACCATCAGAAAATCCAACCGCACACACCTCTTCGAGCGGATGGCAAGCGACAGCCGTTACTTTGAGATTGGCCCGAGTGCCAAGCTCCAGCGGTGCTTTGCCCATCGGCCCGTCTTTGCCGTGGAACGGCCAGACGATGGCGGCCTCCGCACCAGATGTTGCCAAGTGACGGCCCTTGGCTGACCATGACCAGCTTTTAATTTTGGCCGGATATCCGGTCATCCGCATGTGCTTGCCGTCTTCCAGGCGCCAGCCATGCAGGGCATTTTCCTGCATTGTGGTCACAACATAGCGGCCATCGGGCGAGAAACAGACGCCGTTATGCGCGCCTTTCCACTCAAGTTCCGTAGGCTTGGCAGCAGTGGCCGGGAACGAAAGGGTGACGCCATTGTAGCGCGCGGAAGCCAAGCGGATGCCCTTTGGCGCAAGCGCGACACCCTCAATGCTGCGCTCATGCGTCTGGTCCGTGCGCTTGCCGCTGGCGTCTATTAGACTGGTGATTTTACCGCTGGCAAAGGCGATTGTACCACCAGGCCCAGCAGCAAGAGCGGTAATCCATTTTTTAGGATTGGCAGCGATTTCGTTAGTGTCACCATTAGCGGCGCTGGCAATAATCTTCCCATCCTCACCGCCGGTAACCAGCCGTGAGCCATCGAGATTTGCGGCAGCACAAAGCAATCCGTCATGAACCTGCACGACTTTTGCCCCGCCCTCGATGCGATGGATAGAACCAGAGGCATCAGCGAATATTGGTGTGTTCGCAATAAAGCCAGCGAACACGCAGTGACCCGGCAAATCCAATGGAGCAATAGTGGGCATCGTCGATTACGCCGCCTTGCAGGCATCAAAGCCTTTTTGCAAAGCGTCTTGGCTCAGTCTGCGACCTATGAAAACCAACCGGCTCTCGTGCTTTTCGCCGTCCTTCCATGCGCGCTGATGATCGCCTTCGACAATCATATGAACACCCTGAACCACATAGCGCTCGTGATCATCCTTGAAGGCGATGATACCCTTCATCCGCAAAATATCCGGTCCTTGGGCCTGCGTCAGCGCATCAATCCACGGGAAGAATTTATCCGCAATCATCTCACCGCCGCGCAGCGAAACGGACATGACCGTCACATCATGAATTGGCGAAGCGGCATGGTGATGATCATGATGGTCATGATGATCGTGCCCGTGGTGATCATGCTCATGATGATGGTCGTCGTGGCTATGGTCATGGCCACAATTTTCATCGTGAACATGGTCGTGATCGTGTTCATCGTGGGCGTGCAGGAAATGCGGATCGTCTTCCAACACACGCTTCAAATCGAAAGCGCCGCGATTCAAAACCTTATCAAGCTCAATATCAGAACGGTTAGTGCGATACATTTTCGCGTGCGGATTGATGGCACGAACTGTGGCCTCTATGTCGCGCAACTCTTCCTTGGTCACGAGATCGGTTTTGTTGATGAGCACTACATCGGCAAACGCAATCTGATCTTCCGCCTCGCGGGAATCTTTCAAGCGCAGCGGCAAATGCTTGGCATCCACCAGCGCCACCACGGCATCAAGATATGTCTTTGCCTTGACGTCGTCATCCATGAAGAATGTCTGCGCAACAGGCACAGGGTCGGCAAGGCCGGTGGTTTCCACGATAATGCCATCAAAGCGGCCCGGACGGCGCATCAGACCTTCAACAACGCGGATCAAATCCCCGCGCACGGTGCAACAAATGCAGCCATTATTCATCTCGTAGATCTCTTCGTCGGACTCAACGATCAGATCATTATCAATGCCAATTTCACCAAATTCATTGACGATAACCGCATAGCGCTTGCCATGAGTTTCAGTGAGAATGCGGTTGAGCAGCGTCGTCTTGCCAGCACCAAGATAGCCGGTCAGCACGGTTACGGGAATGGGTGCAAATGTTTCGCTCATGGCGGCCTCATCAAAAGTCATCAGGAAAAATCGTCGGGATTTAGGCGCTATATAGGATGGTGCGGCGCGAAATGCACGTAATTCTATTACATTATTTTTGCTCGCCCGGCATCACCTCGGCGCGTAGCTGAACCAATCGAAATCCGCCTCTTTGCCACTGCCCGTAATGTCAAAGGCAATCATGCCGATGAATGCGCCCGTGAACGAGCCATGTTCGCCCCGCACACCGCCTTCATCAGAAACGAGGCTGGCATCCAATGCGCCGCCGACGGCAGTCCATGCACCCTCAATTTTGACGAAGAAGCGCAGCACCGCGCCATTAACGTCGGCCGCAAGCTCCAACGGTCCGTCCGGCAGGGCAATCGGCAACAGTGGCGGATAGGTCAATACGCCATCAGGGTGGCCCATCGACGACATAACGCTGAGCACCCGCCTGCCCAAGTCCTCATCGTAAGTGATACCTAATAAGTGGAACTTGAAGCGGTTATAGTAGAGCGTGATGCCCGCCATCTGCTGGAATGTTTCAGGCTCAAACTCTATGCTGCACTCAGCGCGGAAACTATGTTGTTCCTGCCGGCGCGCCACTAGCCCTTGCTCAAACCAAGAGCCAATAGACTCGCGCCCGTTAACCCGCAAATGCCCCGGCCGCGCTGTCGTTGAAAATAAGCGCTCGGGATAAGGCGAGCGCAGCCACTGAAATTCCAGCGGCAAAACGCCATCATCGAAATCGCGATAAATTGCTTGCACAGATTTTCGCGTAACGCCGCGAGCCGATTGCGGAGCTTGCACCTCAACAATTGGAACCAGACCGCCCTGCTGCAAATAGAGCCAGCCATCATGTGCCCAGACACATTTCTGAATACCCGTCTCACGCCCCATCTGGCTTCTGTTCAAACCGGGCAGCGGGCGCGAGCACAGATGCGAGTGATAAACTTCGCCATCTTTGGTTTCAATCATCTGCCCATGGCCCGAACGCGGCAGCGGCGCATCCGCATCAAATCTGGACGTTATTAAGTGCAAGTTCGGGTGGTTGGCGTACGGCCCGCGTACGTTTCCCGACCGCGCCATTGTGACCGCATGATCGTATCCTGTACCCCCTTCGGCGGTAGTCAGATAGTAATAATCACCACGCTTAAACAGGTGCGGCGCTTCGACCAGTCCGAGGCTTGTGCCGGGGTAAATGTTAGTAATTGGGCCTACTAATTTACCAGCCTTAGCATCCCATTCTTGCAGCAAAATACCACCAAAGAATATTTCGCGAGGCCTTCCTTTCACACCGGAAGCACGGTGATTCCACACCATATTGGCAAAATACTTCTTGCCGTCATCATCATGAAATAACGTCGGATCAAAGCCCGACGAATTGACATAGACCGGATCAGACCATGGCCCTGTAATGCTTGGCGCCGTCACGATGTAGTTATGCGCGTCTTTGAAATTGCCATCAAAGCGCTTCACATCGGTGTAAACCAGCCAGAAAAGCCCATCAGCGAACGATAGGCACGGCGCCCAAACCCCGCAGCTATCCGGGTTGCCACGCATATCAAGCTGGCTTTCGCGAGAGAGCGGGCGGCACACCAAGTCCCAATTTATCAGATCTTTTGAATGGTGGATTTGAACACCGGGATACCATTCAAATGTGGAGGTCGCTATGTAATAGTCATCACCAACACAAATAAACGATGGATCGGGATTAAATCCCGGCAGCACCGGATTGGTTATAACACCTTGTTTTTCCATCACTTATTCTTTGCAGCGCCTGCACGCTCTGACGAGGCCGACCACAGGTTAACGTTGGCCATCTCGGCATAAGTGTCGATTTCAGCAAGCTCAGACTCACTGAAGTCTTGCTTATCAAGCGCGGCCACACAGTCGATAATCTGCTGAGATTTAGACGCGCCTATCAGCGCCGATGTCACGCGACCACCGCGCAAAACCCAAGCAATCGCCATTTGCGCCAGCGTCTGCCCGCGCTTTTGGGCGATGGCATTCAGTGCCCGCAGGCCTTCAATGGTCTTGTCGTTTATGATGTTCGGATCGAGCGATTTACCCTGCGCCGCACGGCTATCGCTAGGAATACCGCCAAGATATTTATTGGTGAGCATCCCTTGCGCAAGCGGCGTAAACGCAATGGAACCAACACCTTCGGCGTCGAGCGTATCAAGCAAATGATCCTCTTCAACCCAGCGATTGATGATGGAATAGCTTGGCTGATGAATGACGCAAGGCGTACCAAGATCGCGCAAAATCTTCGCCGCTTCCTTGGTGCGCTGGGAGTTATACGAAGAAATCCCCGCGTAAAGCGCCTTACCCGAGCGCACGGCATAATCCAGCGCGCCCATGGTCTCTTCTAAAGGTGTTTCGGGATCATAACGGTGAGAATAGAATATATCGACATAGTCCAGCCCCATGCGGGCAAGGCTCTGATCGAGGCTCGACAGCAAATATTTGCGGCTGCCCCACTCGCCATAAGGCCCGTTCCACATGTGGTAGCCAGCCTTGCTTGAAATCACCATTTCATCGCGCAGGTCGACGAAATCTTGTTTCAAAATCGCACCAAAGGCTGTCTCAGCGGAACCCGCAGGTGGTCCGTAATTGTTGGCCAAGTCGAAGTGCGTGATGCCAAGATCAAATGCCGTCTGGCATAGCTCACGCTTCAATTGATGCGGCGTGTCTTCGCCGAAGTTATGCCAGAGGCCAAGCGAAATAGCAGGCAACTTCAACCCACTTTTGCCCAAGCGGTTATATTGCATTTTGGCATAGCGATCAGCGGCAGGAACATAGGTCATGGTGATATCTCTTCGTGTATGGAGCTACTGATTAGTGATAGGCGGATTGCTCGCTCTGGCATAGCGTAAATATGGCTCCGCCTCGCCCATTGTAAGACGAGGTGGAGCCAAAAAATTTATACCAAAAGTCCGCGCGCTTCTTCAGGGCTGAGATATGCAGGCTGCGTGCACGTTGTGCCTAGCGTGACAAACTGGCCGGTTTCGCCGGACTTCAAGATCGAGGTCATAACATCAACCCCGTGCAGAGTGCGCTCCAACGAGCAGCGGAAATCGCGGCCCTCGGCAATTGCAACCGCCATATCAGCAAGACCCGCCGTGCGGTAATTCGCCATTTTGCCTTGTTGATGATCTTGGTTTGGAATGCCTAGAGGATGATCCCATTCAGGCAGTGCTTCCGCCGGACCATTGCGTTTTGTTGCCAATACCGTGCCGCCAAAGAAGTTTGGATCCGGCACATAAAGCGAGCCTTCCGAACCATAAAGCTCCATGTTTTCATGACGATGCGCAAAAACATCCCACGAAGAAGACAGCGTAACTGTAGCTCCTGTATGGAACTCCAACAGCGCATGAATTGTGGTCGGCGTTTCCACCGGCACAGTCTCACCAAGACGCGGGCCATTGGCGATCTTACGGCTGGTCTGCGGAATGGACGTGAGAGCACCAACGCGCTTCACTGGCCCGATGAGGTTGATAAGGTTGGCAACATAATATGGCCCCAAATCCAGAACCGGGCCGCCACCAAATTGGTAGAAGAAGTCAGGGTTTGGATGCCAATGTTCCATGCCAAAATTCATGACATGCGCAGTGCCGGAAGTGATGGTTCCGACAACGCCATCATCAATGGCCTTGCGTGCCTGCTGATGCGCGCCACCGAGGAAGGTATCCGGTGCACAACCGGCTTTAAGACCCTTAGCATTTGCAATATCGCGCAGTTCCAAGCCTTGTTCAATGGTCAACACCAGTGGCTTTTCGGAGTACGCATGTTTGCCGCTTTGCAAGATTGCCTTGGTAATCGGGAAATGCGCTGCGGGAATTGTCAGATTGACAACGACATCAATATCTTTGGATGCCAGTAGATCATCAACACTCATCGCTTTGATGCTAAACTTGTCGGCCTGCGCCTGAGCCGTTGCCATATTCATGTCAGCGCAAGCAGTGATGGTAAGCCCGCGAAACATGGGGGCGAGTGTGAAATAGGCGGTAGAAATATTGCCGCAGCCAATAACGCCAACGCGAAGATTCTTAGACATTTTCTTATTCCTTATAGCTTTGATGCGGCTTCGAACGAACGGTTGGCGAAGCGCGCTGTGTCGCTTGGCTTGTCATGTTCAAGAACGAAATTGCGAACGCGGGTCTTCTTCAGTGCCGCCATAATCGGCTTCCAATCGACAGTGCCATGACCAACGTCTGCCCAACCGTCTTCATCCGCGTTTTTGCCTTTTGCAGCGATATCTTTGATATGCACAGAAGTAATATTGGCAGCATATTTCTTGATCATTTTGACCGGATCGCCGCCACCGCGAATAACCCACGCAATGTCCATTTCCCAGTCAAGCATCGGCGCCGCTTTGTAGATCAGCTCGTGAGGTGTCTTGCCATCCGGCAGCGCCACAAACTCAAAATCATGATTATGCCAGCCAAAAGAATAACCTTCATTGCGATAGTAAGCTGCAATTTTGCCGAGACGCTTGCCAAATGCCTTCCAGCCAGCGCTGTCTTTCGGGCGCTCATCTTCGCCGATATGCGGGCAGTATATCGAGCGAATGCCAAGCGTCTTGAGGGTTTTTAGTGTGCCTTTCTTGTCATTCTCCAACGCATCTATGCCGAAATGCGCTGTTGGCATTGTAATGCCTTGAGCATCCATGAGCGCCTTGAGACCGGCTGCGTCACCGTAGAGACCACCGAAACCCTCGACCTCTTTATAACCAGCTTTACCGAGAATTTGCATCGTGTCAGCCAACGATGTGTGGTTGCGGGCAGAATATAGTTGGAACGATAAGCGCTTAGGCATGGGAGATTTCCTCTTCAATAAAGATTAGGTGCGAAGCCATTTGTCGTAGTCGGAAACGAGAAGATGCAACGGTTCAACATCTTCGGTTATGGTAGCAAAGCGGCCAATTGGCTCGCGGAAAATATTGTCAGTATTGTCGTCATTGACGGTCGAGACCTCGCCGATCAAAACATCTTTGCCTTCACCCCAAAAAGCGTGCCAGCAATTGGTATGCAGCGTCACGCTTTCACCCGGATTGAGCCTTAAAAGTTCGCCTGCCTTCATGGTGCGCAGCGTACCGTCACAGGTCACACGTACTTCGGCGTTTTCGTCAATTGTGCCATCATCTTTGGCCATAAACAATTCCAGCGCCAGCGTGCCGCCACCGCGATTGATAATGTCCTCGGACTTGATGTTGTGACGATGCATGGGCGAGATTTGGTTCTGCTTTGAGATCATAATTTTTTCGGCATAGACCATGCCCCGACCACGCTCGAGATCCGCCGCCACACCATTTCGAACAGTGAAGAGAAACAGGCCCAGTTCATCGAACTTGCCTTGGCCGTAGTCCGTAATATCCCAGCCCATATTGCCTGCAAGAATGCCTGAACCGCCGCGCGTATTGGCCCTCATTTCCGCCGGAGACCAATAGGCAAAGGGTGGCATAATATAACCAAAGGAGCGAATAAACGCATCGGATTCTTTGATGATTTCGTTGATTTCTGAACGTTTCATAGCTCAATTCCTCTCTGCGTTCGGGAGTACGCAATAAATAAATTATTTCGAATTCACGCCATAGGTCGCGCCATGCAAGTCACGCACGATCAGGCTTGTAGTAACCTTATCAAGGTTTGCAGCGTCATCCGCTATAAAGCGAACGACACGCATTTCGCCAGCAAGCATATCAAATCCACCCGCATCAAAGCGGCCAGGCTCGTCAGTTTCCAGGCTAAGATGTAATGCCAGGCCATTCGTCTTCAGCGTCACCATAACACCGGCATCATCGCGCTGACATGAGATGGAAATGTCGGGCGAGGCTAGAGGCAAAAG
>JANPBE010000792.1:0-8972 GCA_031430295.1 Phyllobacterium sp. | reverse complement strand
GCCATTTGCTACCGTCCGATTTTCATTTGTTATGTTTGTTTTTGCTGGAGGGGTTGGTTCGAATTCAATGGCCGCGGTGGCCGTATTTATGGCTGGAAATTCCAGCCTGATGTTGGCGCCGACGCCATTATGAAATGAGCGTGGCGCGTCATGCAGGGACATTATTCCAGAATGCTCTTCGACAATTTTGCGCACAATAGCGAGGCCAAGTCCCGTGCCTTTTTCACGTGTGGTCATATAGGGTTCGAGCAAACTTTGGCGATTTTCGCGGGGCAAACCTTTGCCATTATCGATTATATCAACAACAATGAGACCGTTGTGTGCGGACGCTTTGACAAGAACGTGCCCCGGCTCACTGTTCGCGCCTTCGTCACGTCCATCGATTGCTTCAGTGGCATTTTTGATGAGGTTGCCGATGGCCTGCCCGATCATTCGGTTATCGAACAGCCCCAATAGTGGCCCTTCCGGAAGCGCCTTTTCAATGGTCATTTCCGGGCGACTGACATCGATGAGGAATGATGCCTCGCGTAAAGGGATGCGAATATCGAGCGGGGTCAACACCGGTTTTGGCATACGTGCAAAGGCCGAGAATTCATCAACCATGCGACCAATATCTCCGACTTGCCGGATGATGGTATCGGTGCATTGATCGAAAATCTCACGGTCCTCAACGATCACTTTGCCAAAACGGCGGCGGATACGCTCGGCTGAAAGCTGGATAGGTGTGAGCGGATTTTTGATTTCATGCGCAATGCGCCGTGCGATATCTGACCAAGCGGTAGAGCGCTGCGCGGTCAATAATTCGGTAATATCGTCAACTGTAACGACGTATGAATGTTCAATATTATCAGACTCTTCCACTGTTATCTGCACATTATAGGTGCGCTCAGCGCCCTTGCGGATAAACGTGGCCTGCTCTCGGTAAACCGGCCTATCGGTGCTCTTTGCCAGCTCAAATATTGTGCCAAGTTCCGGCAGTACGGCCGATAGCATTTGGCCGGTTGCCTTGTCGGTATCTATTCCAAAAATCTGGTCGGCGGATTTGTTGGCAATGGTAATCATGCCATCCGGATCCACACCAAAAACGGCGGACGTAACGCCGGAGAGCACAGCCTCTGAAAACCGGCGGCGTTCGTCAATTTGATCTTTCGCGTTCAAAATTTCATTGCGCTGGGTCTTAAGCTGCTGGATCATTTTATTGAAGGTGGCAGATAGGAAGCCCACATCGCCATCGTGTTTGCCAACAGGAACGACCACATCCAGATCGCCCTGTGCCACGGCATCTGACGCGCCGATAAGCAGACGAATCGGCCTCACCAGACGGTCTGCCACCGCGATGCCGGTCCATATGGCCGACAGCAAAACAACCAGTGTAAGACCAAGATAAAGCAGAGCAAAGGCAATCTGTGTGGTGGTGCGGTTTGCCTCAAGTCCGTTATATTCGGACGTGTTCGTGTTCACAATCTGCACAGCTTTGATGAGATCGGGATCGACGGAGCGGATGGTGTAAAGGTAAGCGCCATCAATCTCATGCATCTTGATGATAGCACCAACAAGGTTGCGGGTTTTGGGAGGTATGAGTACGGGATTGCCATCGGCTGCTGTGGCCAGCGCTTCAGGTGGCGCTGGCGGTAATACAACGCCCCCCTCAGGCACAGATGCCATGATTACACTGCCATTATCGCGAATGAGCGAGGCTTGCAGCAAACCACGCCCTGCCGCCTGCTGATTGAGCAGATTCTGAAACCCGCTGCGATCAAGGCTATAAACCGATCGTGATGCATCTAAATCACTGGCCATCGACAGCGTCGTACCCTGCAAATTCCGTGCGTTTTCCTCGACATAGGACTGGGCGATGCTAATTGATGAACTGACAATTTCTTTTGTCCGAATTTCAAACCAGCGATCCAAGCCCACATTGAGCGTAACCGACGCGACAATAGCAACCACAACGGCCGGAATTGCCGCCACTAATGAGAACAAGGCCACGATGCGTACATGTAGTCTAGCGGCTGCCTTACCATGATGGCGGGACCGTAAAATCCGGTCAATTTCGCGCGCAATCATAAGCACGAGCAGGATTATCATGCCGCCGTTGAGGAACACTAAGGCACTTGTGATGCTATTAGTCGGCGTGACCGGTGTCACCCCCATCAGAATGCTAAAGGAAATGGCAGCAACAACAAGCGATGTCAGAACTATCAATACGCCGGGCAAAGCAAAGAGCTTGCGCCCCTCGCCCAATTGCGCGGGATCGGCTCCAGCAGACTGTGCTTGAATAGTGTCAGTCAAAAAATCACCGCGTGAATCACAATAGCGTTGTAATCATGCAACATTGTGGCGGTTTTGCAACGCTTTTGGTGCTTTTCGAGAAAACTAACACAGCTAATAGCTAGTTTTGCCACCGCGATAGACCGCAATGCCCAGTTCGCGGATTTTCTTGCGAAGCGTATTGCGGTTTAGCCCGAGCAATTCAGCAGCGCGAATTTGGTTGCCGTGCGTTGCTGTGAGGCAGGCCAAAAGCAGCGGATATTCTAACTCCGGCAATATGCGATCATAAAGTCCTGCAGGTGGTAATCCGTCTTTGAAACTGGCAAAATATGTTTGTAGTTTATTTTCAACAGCTTGCGCGATTGTTACATCTTCTGCGTTAATGCCTTCTGGTGCGAATCCGCGAATAGATCCATGCTCGGACCGAAGTTCTTGCTCAATAATTTCCGCTGTAATTTCATCTTGCGGATAAAGGGCCGATAGTCTGCGCACCAAATTTTCCAATTCGCGCACATTGCCCGGCCAGTTATGCCGCTTGAGGATTTCAAATGCCTCACTGCCGATGCGCTTTGGGGCAAGCCCCTCGCCCTCGGCGCGGTCAAAGAAATGGCGCACAAGGTCGGGAATATCTTCCGTGCGTTCACGCAGCGGCGGCAGTCTTAACGGCACGACGTTCAAACGATAATAGAGGTCTTCGCGGAACAGGCCTTGTTGGATGAGGGTGCGCAAATCCTTGTTTGTCGCCGCCACAATACGAACGTCAGTTTTGATAGGTGTGCGCCCGCCAACAGTCGTGTATTCGCCTTGCTGTAAAACACGCAGAAGTCTTGTTTGCGCTTCCATCGGCATATCGCCAATTTCATCCAGAAAAAGCGTGCCGCCTTCCGCCTGCTCAAAGCGTCCTGACGTGCGGCTTTGAGCGCCGGTGAACGAGCCTTTTTCGTGACCGAACAATTCAGACTCAATTAAATCACGCGGTATCGCCGCCATATTAATGGCGACAAACGGACCCTTTTTGCGCTTGCCAAACTCATGCAGCGCACTCGCGACTAGCTCCTTGCCAGTACCAGACTCGCCGACAACCATGAGCGTCAGATCAGTCTGCATCATGCGTGCCAGCACGCGGTAAATGTCCTGCATCGCAGCAGACCTGCCGATTAACGGCATGTTTTCAATGGCTTTTTCGCGCGGCGGCTGGTTGCCACTGCGTTTAGGCTCGGCAATCGCACGGGCAGCTACCGCAATCAATTCTGACAAATCAAACGGCTTTGGCAGATATTCATAGGCGCCTTTTTCAGACGCATGAATGGCGGTCATAAAGGTGTTCTGCGCGCTCATAACCACGACAGGCAAATCCGGGCGCAGCTTTTTAATGCGAGGCAAAAGATCGAACGCATTTTCATCCGGCATGATGACATCGGTAACAACGAGATCGCCATCACCCGCTGCAATCCAACGCCATAGTGTGGCGGCGTTTGACGTCACACGTACGTCATAACCAGCGCGCGAAAGTGCTTGATTGAGAACAGTACGGATCGCGCCATCATCATCTGCGACAAGAATTGTACCTTTACTCATCGCCGTTTTCCTTCTGCAATTTCCAGATAATCGTCACTCGTATCTTTTTCGGGGCCGCTATAGGCGGGCAATAAAATGCGGAATGTCGTTTTGCGCCCTTGTGACTCGCATTCAATAACGCCGCCATGGTCGCCGACAATTTTTGCGACAAGCGCCAAGCCGAGGCCTGAGCCGTTGGTTTTTGTGGTCACGAACGGGTCAAAAAGATGGGGCTTGATATCGTCAGAAACGCCGCGTCCATTGTCATGAACACAAAACTCAAGCGGCAGCGAGACTCGCTCGCGGCTGCCCGGAACCGAAAGGCGCACGCCGGGACGAAATGCCGTGGACAGAGTGATTTCGCCATTTGGTTCATCACCAATGGACTCGGCCGCGTTCTTCACCAAATTCAGGAAAATCTGTACCAATTGGTCCCGATTGGCCAAAACTGGCGGTAAGGATGGGTCGTAGTCCTCAATAAACCGAACAGACCGGCCAAATCCGTTGCGGGCAATGGCGCGGACATGGTCCAACACAACATGGATATTAACTGGTTGACGCTGGATAGGGCGCTCATCGGAAAACACTTCCATGCGATCCACAAGGGAGACAATCCGGTCAGTTTCATCTGTGATAAGGCGCGTAAGATCACGGTCTTCAACGGGAACTACGGTTTCCAAAAGTTGCGCGGCACCGCGAATACCAGAAAGCGGGTTTTTGATTTCATGGGCGAGCATTGACGCAAGCCCAGTGACCGAACGCGCCGCGCCGCGATGGGTCATTTGCCGGTCCAGCTTATCTGCCATTGAACGTTCTTGAAACAAGATGACTATCGAGCCGGGATATTCAGCAACTTCCGCCACATAAAGGTCCACTAGCCGATCATTGCCGAGACGGGGAGAGGAAATATCAACGCGATATTCATTGACCGGTGAGCGCCGCTCCCGCACCTGTTCTACCAACGATAACAACGGGCTGCCGAAAGGCGCAAAGGCAGAAAGCGTGCTGCGTGACAGGATACTAAGGCTGGATTTGAAGTAGTTTTCTGCCTCTGAGTTGGCAAACGTAATCATATTCTTCGCGTCCACCATAATGACGGGATGCTGAATTGTATTGAGCACAATGGCCGCGAGGCTGGACTCATCTGGACGTGCGTGGGGGATCATCGAGCTCATGCAACACGCCTTTCTGATCGAGGGGAAATCTGGAAATCATTGAGTGCTGAGCTCAGCGCTACAGTCACCTTTTGTGGATCATTTTCGGTCATAATCACCAAACGAAGCGACACCGGAACGTCTTGCGTATGACGCTCCAAATACCAATTGAGGTGCTTGCGGGCGTGACGGATCCCGGTTTGTATGCCGTATGCAGATAGCATATCCTGGTAGTGAGAGATGACATAGGCGACCATATCGATGGAGGCTGAACTGTTGCCAAGCCCTTGAATTGATTTAACCAATTCCCCTGCTGCCCATGGCTGACCATAATGGACGCGGCCAAGCATGACGGCGTCTGCGCCAGAAAATTCGAGCGCTTGCTCGGCATTTTCAGGCGTTTGAATATCGCCGTTGACGACAAGCGGCACAGTAATAACCTCACGAACCGCACGAATTGCGTTCCAATCCGCCCTGCCCTCGTAGAACTGGCAACGGGTGCGACCATGCACGGTAATCATCTGCACACCGGCATCTTGCGCACGTTTGGCAAGCTCCGGCGCGTTGATAGTTCCGTCATCCCAGCCAAGCCGCATCTTCAAAGTTACCGGCACTTTGACCGCTGAAATTGTAGCTTGGACCAATGTCATTGCATGGTCCAGATCGCGCATTAGGGCAGAACCTGAATAGCCACCGGTTACTTTTTTGGCTGGGCAACCCATGTTTATATCAATAATATCAGCACCTGACGCTTCGATTTGGCGGGCGGCCTCGCCCATCCAATAGGCTTCGCGCCCCGCAAGTTGGACCATGTGAACGCCTGAACCAGAAGACAATGCGCGCATTTGACTTTCAGGTGAGCCGCCGACCAACTCTTGGCTAGCAACCATTTCTGATATAACCAATCCGGCGCCGGCCTCGGATGCACGTTTGCGGAAGGGCACATCGGAAATGCCGGACATTGGTGCTAGAAAAACACGATTTCGTACGCTCACAGTGCCTATTTGCAGTGGCAAAGTGAGTTTTTTGAGTATACTCAAGTCCGTTATGCTGTTTTTTTGTGCAGTTATATTCATCGCTTAAATTATAGCCATTGTGCAGTGCGATGCAAGGGGGAATATCACCCTCGGCTAGCGTAATGCAACGCTGGTTTTTCCAAGTGAGACGCGATAGTTATCAATAGTCAATTTTATCGGGCATTTGTATGACAGTTTTGCATAAATCCAATATTGCGATGGTGGTGGTGGCCGCTGGTCGCGGTATGCGCGCGGGTCAAGAGCACGGACCAAAACAATATCGCACTATTGGTGGAAAGCCGGTGATTTGGCACACGTTGAAAGCGCTGATTAAGTCTGCTATTTTCGAAAAAATTGTTGTTGTTATTCACGCGCAAGACCATGATTTAATTGAGAAAAGTGCGCAAGAGTATTTGGCGAATATCATCTGCGTGATTGGTGGGAATTCAAGGCAAGAGTCAGTACGCAATGGGCTGCTGGCACTGGAGTCGGATGCGCCGGATTATGTGATGATTCACGATGGCGTACGTCCATTCGTCGATATTGATTTATTGGTGCGGGTCAAGGAGGCGCTTGAACCTGAAGTGGCCGTCCTTCCCGCGGTGCCTGTTTCCGACACCCTAAAACGAGGTGATGAAAATGGCCTCATCGATGGTACGGTTGACCGGCAAAATCTCTTTGCGGCGCAGACCCCCCAAGCCTTTCCCTACGCAAAAATATTGGCTGCGCATAACAAGGCCGAAACCGAGCAAGTCCCTGATTTTACTGATGATTGTGCGCTTGCTGAATGGATCGGACTACCGGTTAAAATCGTCGAAGGGTCGGCCGATAACATCAAAATAACATGGAAACAAGACATAGAATTGGCAGATCAACGGCTTTCAAACGGCTCTTATTTTCCCGATGTCCGCACTGGAAATGGCTATGATGTGCATTCGTTTGTGCCGGGTGATTTCGTTACATTGTGCGGCGTAAAGATTGAGCATGGTGCCAAATTAAATGGTCATTCCGACTCGGATGTTGCGCTTCACGCGCTGACCGATGCGCTGCTGGCGACGCGGGGGGCTGGTGATATTGGGACACATTTTCCGCCGTCTGATCCGCAATGGAAAGGTGCCGCCTCCAGAATTTTTGTGCGCTATGCTGCTGATATTATTAGGAAATCTGGCGGGAAAATTGCCAATGTGGATATCACCTTAATTTGCGAGGCGCCGAAAATCGGACCTCACCGCGAGGCGATGGTCGCTGCTATGAGTGAGATGCTGGGTATATCGAATGACCGGATTTCAATTAAAGCCACCACGAATGAAAAGCTGGGGTTCATAGGTCGCGGCGAAGGAATTGCGGCTATTGCGACAGCCAGTGTGGTTTATCCGGGAGGGCTAGAATGACCGTATTGGATGCAGGAATATCTCACCAAGCTATTGAATTGTTTGAGCTTTGTTTGAAGCACGATGTTGTAATCGCCACGGCCGAATCCTGCACCGGCGGACTTATTGCCGCCTGTTTGACAGAAATTGCCGGATCATCCGCCATGTTTGATCGTGGGTTTGTGACCTATTCCAACGAGGCAAAAATGGAGATGTTGGGCGTAAAACCGGCAACTTTGGATGAATTTCGTGCAGTTTCGCGCCAAACAGCGCTGGAAATGGCGGCAGGCGCTCTCGAAAACTCCAGTGCGAGCCTTTCCATAGCGGTAACCGGCGTTGCCGGTCCTTCCGGTGGCACGCTGGAAAAACCAGTCGGGCTGGTTCACATCGCCGTCAATTTCGATGGCGAGGTGGTCCATCAGGAGTGTCACTTTGGCCCGCTCACCCGTCACGAAATACGTTCGGAAACGGTACGCCGCGCGCTCGAAATGAGTACGGAGTTGATACGGAAACGATACGGCGTGCAGAAATAGCGCACGTAACGCACTCATATCGTGGGCTTACCGTAGACCACGTCTGCACGCTCCTCAAAGGCTTTGGTAAACCGCCGGAAGGCGATGTCGAACATCGAGCCCATGAGCATGCCAAGCATCCGGCTTTTGAATTCGTAGTCGATAAAGAAAACGACGTCGCTGGAATTCTCTCCCGTGGGAATAAAGGTCCAGCGGTTGTTGAGATATTTGAACGGGCCATCCAAATATGAAACGTCGATAACGGCCGATGATGGATCGAGCAGAACTTGGCTGGTGAAGGTTTCGCGGATGGCTTTGTAGCCGATGGTCATATCTGCGATAAGCAAGGTTTTCTCATCGCGCTCTTTGCGAGACTTAACGACCAGACCATCGCACAGCGGCAGAAACTCCGGATATTTTTTCACGTCGGCCACCAGCGCAAACATATCCTGCGCTTTATGATTTATGGCTTTCGTTGTATCGAACTTTGGCACGGTTAATGCCCTGCCCGCTTGGCCAAATGTTCAGCGCGCGCGGTGCGCAACTTTGCGAAATCTTCACCCGCATGATGCGACGAGCGTGTCAGCGGGCTGGCAGCCACAAGATGGAAACCCTTGGCATAAGCAACGGTTTTGTAGCCCTCGAACTCTTCCGGCGTTACAAAACTCACCACGCGGTGATGTTTGCGCGTTGGCTGCAAATATTGGCCGATGGTCAGGAAATCCACATCTGCCGAGCGCAGATCATCCATCAGCTGAAGCACTTCGTTGCGCTCTTCGCCAAGGCCAACCATAATGCCGGACTTGGTGAACATGGAGGGGTCCATTTCCTTCACGCGCTGCAAAAGGCGGATGGAGTGGAAATAGCGCGCACCGGGCCTAACCTTGAGATATTTTGACGGTACAGTTTCGAGATTGTGGTTGAACACATCAGGCCGGGCACGGGCTACCGTTTCAATGGCGCCGGGCTTTCGCAAAAAATCTGGTGTCAGGATTTCGATTGTTGTGCCCGGTGAACGCGCCCGAATAGCATGGATTGTCTCAACAAAATGCTCCGCACCACCATCCGCCAAATCATCTCGATCAACAGATG
>JANPBE010000791.1:0-2585 GCA_031430295.1 Phyllobacterium sp. | reverse complement strand
ACTTTGGCGGGCAAAGCGACACCTGCGAACGCCGCCACTTTTGCGTCAGAACCATAGCGCTGCCGCGCCGCGCCAATCAGCGCAGCGACCAAAATTACAAGCGGGACTGGCGCTTTCAAAAGCGCAATCGCAATGAACGCTGCCACTGCCAAACAATAGGCAAATTGGTCTTTCAACGCCCGTTTGGAAACGCGCAAAAGCGCTTCCAACACCAGCGCCAGCACAGCCGCTTTGAGGCCGAAAAGCAGTCCGGCCATCCATGTCTGGTCACCCAAAAACACATAGGCCGCTGATAGCGCCATCAGCACCAGCGAGCCGGGAATGACGAACAGCAGCCCCGCAATCAGCCCGCCGCGCACCCCGTGCAGCAGCCATCCCGCATAAGTGGCGAGCTGCATCGCCTCCGGTCCCGGCAATAACATGCAGAAATTTAAGGCATGAAGGAACTGCTTGTCTTCCAGCCACTTTTTCTCATCCACGAGAATTTTATGCATCAAGGCAATCTGCCCCGCCGGACCGCCGAACGACAGCAGCCCGATTTTGCCGAACGTGCGGGTAAGTTCTGTGAGGGAAGGCCTATTCATGACGCCACCTTGGAAGGCCAATTATGCGTCTCACCCATTGCACTACGTGCCCACTCATACAGCGCATCATAAATCAGCATTCCCGCCTCCAATTGCGCCAAATCATCTTCATAAAGTTTCGATAGTCCAAGTGAGATTGCCAACAGACCAGCCGCTTGCGGCGCAAAGTCCAGCCGCGCCGTGTCCGCCCCACGCACGATCTGCGCCACTGTTTCCAGCGCTGGCGAGGCCAAGCCAAATTCCGCGATCATCGTATCGAAGGTACAAGTCTCGCCGCGATGGCTCCAGAATACATTATCAATATCGAATGGCGTGGCGTTGAAGCGCTCAGCAACACCTTTTACTTGAGAAGCCTCGACAAACAAAAACTGAGCGAACGGATCGACAAACCGGCGGATCAGCCACGGGCAGGCAATGCGGTCAATTTTCGGCCGTTCACGCGTTACCCAACGGGTCACATCTTCCTGCCGCTCAGGGATAATGGCCAGCGGCACAGCAGGCAGGCCCGCCTCTTTCCAAGCCACATTGCCGCCATCAAGAACGCGCGCACCTATTCCCAAAATCCGTATTTGCGCGGCGACGCCTTCACTCAGTTTCAGCCCCTTGTGGCAAACAACCACGACCGTGCCGCCATCAAATTGATGCGCCCACTCGCCAGCCTTCGCATAATCCCGCTGCACCGCGCCGGGTATCAAAGTGGGATTATCGGCAATGTCATCGGCAATGCGCACATCAATAATATGCGGCGCAGCAGCCGTGCCGATGAGGTTCCAAAGTTCAGTATTTGAGATGGGGTTTTTCAAGATAGCCTCCAGAGTTAGCGCGCACCCACGGCACACGCTCGCTTCTGGGTTCTTGGGCGTAATGCCTAACCGGGAGACCCGTAAACCCCGATGGTGAGTTATCGAACGTTTGGTAGGAGAGGTCAAGCAGCCTTCCGCAATGCAGTTCGGGGACAGTTTACTAATTCCGTGCGCCGCTGGTTCGACCTCGCCCGCCTCGCGGGAGAGGCAGTCGGCGAAGCCGACAGAGAGGGCCTGTGCCAAAATCCGGACGCGCGAAAGCCCGCCGATCCCCTCAGGAATCAGCGCCACAAACTCCAAATTTTGATGAATTCTCACGAACTATCATGCCGCTCACCAGCATAAATTGCCAGCAAATGGCATTCGAGCAAAACCTCGTCCACCTCGTGATCCTTTCGCCGCTGCGATGCGGGCGCAGGACCGGGCCGCATGGGCGAATAGCGATGGGCCAAATTTTGTGCATAGGCCAAATCCCGCTGTTCGTACCAGCGTGCAAGGCGCTTGGCGTGGCGCGGCAGGTTTTCCAAAGCGTGTTTCAGCGCCAGAATGCGCAAAGCGAGCGAGGCTGCAGGCATAGGCGTTTTGTCAAATCCTTCAGAACTTTGCGCATCCAAATTTTCGCCCGCATAAAACCCGTCCATATCAGGCGCTTCACGCCCGAAAACTTTCAGCGGATCAATCAGATTAAACGACGGAAGCGCAGGCTCGCCGCGTGGGTTGGGTCGCGAAAACACAAGAAATTCCGCCAACCCGTCACGCTGCGCAGGACGAAGTTTGAACCCGCGTAAAGCCATCTCATGGGCCACAATCATAATCAGCCTACGAAGGGCCGATTCAGCAGGGCGAAGAATACGCAGGGCGCGGCGATAAAGAAAAAACGGCAAGGTCGTCAGCCGCCCGCCGCTGACCAGCCCAAGCGAACCCATCAGCGCCACGATGACTGTGAGAAGCGCAGTGCGGTTTCGGTCTATGACTAGCAGCCAGTCCATGGTTTGCCTTCCGTTTTAATTTACGGAAGGAAGTATAGGGTAAGGTTTTGGGCTGTGGATAAAATACCCCAAAAGTCCGTCATTCCGGGGCCGCGCAGCGGAACCCGGAATCCAGAGGCGTGAGGCCTAAGGCTGAAGTGCACTACCGACGAAATCTCATTAAAATCAAACAGTTAAATGCCAAAAAACGAGCATAACCGCGACTATCC
>JANPBE010000790.1:0-1759 GCA_031430295.1 Phyllobacterium sp. | reverse complement strand
CTCGGTTCCGGCCATCCCTACTGTTCTCGTCGATGACGAGCGCCCGAGGGTGACGCGCTGGGATTTTGAACCGGGTGCGGAAACCGGGCATCACACGCATGGCATGGCCTATATTGTGGTGCCTATAACCGACATGAATGTACGGCTGGTGGATGCCACAGGCATTAGTACACGGTTTGTAGCGGCTGGCGCTGCCTATTCGCGGCCAGCGGGCGTTGAGCATAATGTCATCAATGCCGCTGATGTGCCGATGAGCTTTATTGAAGTTGAAATGAAACGATAGAAGAGAACCATGTCCAAACTTGTTTCCAAATGGAATTATCCCACCACCGTGCGCTTTGGTGCGGGCCGCATTTCTGAGCTGGCGGAAGCCTGCCTGTCGTCCGGCATCAAGAACCCGCTGTTCGTGACGGACCCCGGTTTGGCCAAGATGCAGATCGTGGCAGATGCCTTAAAAGTGCTGTCTGACAATGGCGTGACGTATGGGCTATTCACCGATGTGCAGCCCAATCCCGTTTCGGCCAATGTGGAGGCGGGCATCACCGTGGTGCGCGCGGGCAAGCATGATGGCGTGATTGCGTTTGGCGGCGGTTCGGCGCTGGATGTGGGCAAGGTTATTGCATTTATGGCCGGCCAGACCCGCCCGATGTGGGATTTTGAAGATGTGGGCGATTGGTGGACCCGCGCCGACCCGAACGGCATTTTGCCGGTAATCGCTGTGCCAACAACATCGGGTACAGGCTCGGAAGTGGGCCGCGCTGGCGTTATCACCAACGAGGAAACCCACACCAAGAAGGTCATTTTCCATCCGAAAATGATGCCGGTGATCGTCATTGCCGATCCTGCGCTTTCCGTCGGTATGCCGCCGTTTATCACTGTCGGCACGGGAATGGATGCGCTGGCGCATTGCCTCGAAGCCTATTGCGCACCCGGCTATCACCCGATGGCTGACGGTATTGCGCTGGAGGGTATGCGCCTTGTGTTTGAAAATCTGCCTAAGGCTTTCGCCAATGGCAAGGATTTGGATGCCCGCGCCCACATGATGTCTGCCGCCGCAATGGGCGCAACCGCGTTCCAGAAAGGCCTCGGCGCGATCCATTCGCTGTCGCACCCGATTGGTTCACTGTATCATACGCACCACGGCATGACGAACGCCGTGTTCATGCCTTATGTCTTAGATTTCAACCGTGCTGCCATTGAGCCACGCATTGAAGCCGCCGCGCGCTATTTGAACATCAAAGGCGGGTTCGACGGCTTCCGCAAAGCGGTCATCAAGCTGCGTAAGGATTTGAAAGTGCCGCACACTCTCGGCGGTTTGGTCAAGGATTTCGCGCCGGACAAAAAACGCAAAACGCTGATTTCCGATATGGCCGTGGTTGACCCAACTGCGGGTGGCAACCCTGTGAAGTTGACCAAAAAGGGCGCGCTTGAGATACTTGAGGCGGCGATTGCGGGGTAAGCTCCTATTTTGAAATCCAGAAGGAGTTACCCATGCAAAGCATCGTCAAACTAGGCCAGCTTACCAGTGTTGAACCATCCAGCGCCACGTTGGATGGCTGGGTTGTTGTTGAAGGCAATCCGACCATGAAGACCTGGGTGCTGCATACGTCTGAGGACAGCCAGATGATGTCCGGCTATTGGGAAGCGACGCCTGGCACTTACCACGCCACTTATTCGGCCTATGAGTTTGTGCATGTGATTGAAGGCAAGATGACGATTACGCCGGATGGCGGCACGCCTGTGCACATCAAGGCGGGCG
>JANPBE010000789.1:0-8665 GCA_031430295.1 Phyllobacterium sp. | reverse complement strand
GGATTTATCCAGCTTGATGTTCACCGCGTCGTAGCGGTCAGCAAGGGACGCTAGGTCCGCGCTCTGATGCACGCTTTCGTCAGCACAAATGGCGACGGGATGCGCTATTTTGGACAAGATCGAATCTTGTCCAGCGGGCAGGGGTTGTTCAATCAAAACCACGCCAAGCGAAGCCGCCAGCGCCAAATTTTCTTCAATATTTTGCGTCGTCCAGCCTTCATTGGCATCAACAATAATGCGTGAGTTGGGGGCAGATAGGGCAACCGCGCGCAGGCGCTCCATGTCGTCCGCGCCACCCACTTTAATTTTCAAAAGCGGACGATGGGCCGAGGCTTTGGCTGCCGCCGCCATTTCATCCGGTGTTCCTAGCGAGAGTGTATAGGCGGTGGTCACCGGCTTCGGGTGAGGGTAACCTGCGCTGATAAAGGCAGCGATGCCGCTACGCTTGGCCGCTAAATCCCACAGGGCGCAATCAATAGCATTGCGGGCAGCGCCTGCTGGCATTTGGATTTGCAGCGATTCAATAGTCAATCCGCTCTCAATGGAAGAGCGCGCGGCCTCAATTTGGCTGAGAACGCTCTCTACGCTCTCGCCATAGCGGGCGTAAGGCACGCACTCGCCCGTCCCTGCGTGGTGGCCATCTTCAAGCACTACGCGCACCACATTGGCCTCAGTTTTTGAACCGCGTGAGATGACGAATTTTCCGGCAATGGGAAAGGATTCGACGATGGCCTGTAATTTTATATTCATGTTTAACTCAGCGATTCGAAATGACAGTTCACCATTCAAACTATAAGCATGTGGCATGGCAACAAAAGCAAACAAACAGACTCAAAGCGCAGAAAAACTTTCCGCGGCCGTTTCTGTTGAGATGGTCAAGGATGACACAGCCCAACTAACCCTCACAGGTTTTTGGACGACAAGGCTCGTCGGCGAGGTTGATGATGTCATGCGCGGCCTTGCCTCAAAGCCTTTCAAAAACGTCACGCTCAATCTCACAAATATGCGCGGGATGGACACGGCGGGCGCTTGGATTATTCATCGCACAGCCAATAAACTGTCGAAGGCAGGTGCTTTCATTTCCTACGCCGGTATGAACGCTGAATGGCAAATTCTAATGGACGCAGTCGCCGCCGCGCCTGATCCAGACGCGGCTAAAGCTGCGAATTTGGACGCAAGCCTGTTTTCCTCCCTGTTCGAAAAGTTGGGCAGGGCTGTCGCCTCAACGGGCACAGATTTCATGATGGCAATGCACATGCTGGGCTCCACTGTGCGCGGCGCGCAAATGAAGCTTGGCCGCGGCCATGGCATAAGTCCTGCTGCCATCGTGCATCAAATCGAGCGCATGGGCGTAGGTGCATTCCCTGTCGTCATCTTGATGTCATCCATCATCGGCGCGATTATCGCCCAGCAGGGCGCTTTTCAATTGCGCTTTTTTGGCGCAGAAATATTCGTGGTGGATTTAGTTGGCGTGCTTGTGCTGCGCGAGATCGGCGTACTTTTGACAGCCATCATGGTCGCGGGCCGTTCCGGCAGCGCTATCACAGCCGAAATTGGCTCGATGAAAATGCGCGAGGAAGTCGATGCGCTGACGGTAATCGGGCTAAATCCTGTGGGTGTATTGGTATTTCCACGGCTCGTTGCACTTGTCATAGCCCTCCCACTTTTGACAATCGTATCTGACCTCACGGCCCTTTTCGGCGCATCAATGGTGACGTGGGCCTATTCCGGCATCCCGCCTGCTGCTTTCGTCGCCCGATTGCAAGAGGCAATTGATCTAAGCACTTATTTTGCCGGGCTCATCAAAGCACCGTTTATGGCGATGATTATTGGCATAATGGCCTCCGTTGAGGGCATGAAAGTGGGCGGCAGCGCCGAATCGCTTGGAACTCATGTCACGGCATCTGTGGTAAAGTCGATATTCGTGGTTATTGTCGTGGATGGGCTGTTCGCTATGTTTTATGCCGCAATTAACTTCTAAACGCCGTGCTTAATAAGGATATTCTGAACTAATGAGCACAAAAATTAACGAAGGCGAAGTCATCATCCGCGCCACAGATATTTGCGTGTCATTTGGCAAAAGCAAAGTCCTTGATCATTTGTCGTTGGATGTGCGCAAGGGCGAAATCCTTGGCTTTGTGGGCGCATCAGGCGCGGGCAAATCGGTCCTTTTGCGCACAATATTGGGCCTGACACGCAAGCAAAGCGGCACGATTGAGCTATTTGGCCAAAACCTTGATAAAGTGACCGATGCGCAAAAGATATTAATCGATATGCGCATGGGCGTACTCTTTCAGCACGGCGCGCTATTCTCAGCGCTTACGGTCGCCGAAAATATCATGGTTCCAATGCGTGAATATCTGGATTTATCGCCAAAGCTCATGCGGGAATTGGCAAATCTGAAAATTGCGATGGTAGGCCTGCCACAAGACTCCGCGGGAAAATTTCCATCGGAACTCTCCGGCGGTATGATTAAGCGCGCCGCGCTAGCCCGCGCTTTAGCGCTGGACCCCGACATCGTATTTCTCGATGAACCGACCTCGGGGCTGGACCCAATCGGCGCGGCAGCGTTTGACGAACTAATTGCAAATATGCGCGACACTTTGGGGTTAACTGTCTATATGGTGACTCATGATCTCGATAGTCTGTTTTCCGTATGCGACCGGATAGCGGTGTTAGGTGATCGTAAAGTGGTACTTGAAGGAACAATCACGGATATGCTCCAATCCGAACTTCCCTGGGTGAAACAATATTTCCGCGGCACGCGTGCGCGTGCGATTGCTGGTGCTCGCCAAATGGCCGGAGCGCGCTGATAGATGGAAACTCGTGCCAACTATATCGTGGTGGGGATCGTGACGTTAGCCGTATTACTGGCGTCGTTTGGCTTCGTATTTTGGATCGCCAAATTCGGCGATAGCGGTGATCGCGCCCAGTTGGAGATCCGCATACCAGGATCAGTGACGGGGCTTTCCGTCGGCAGTCAGGTGTTATTTAATGGCATCAAAAAGGGGGTGGTTAAGCACCTCACAATTGATCCGACAAATCCCAAAACAGTTATTGCCGATGTCGAAGTTGACAGCGATACGCCGATTACAGCTAAAACTGAAGCAACGCTGGGATTTCAAGGGCTTACAGGTCAAGCCTACATTGAACTCAAGGGCGGTGATGCAAACGCAACGAACCTTCTAACGGCAGCTAAGGCTTCCGGTGAAATTCCGCATATTGATGCCGATCCGGGCGCGGTTAACAACCTCATTAATCAGGCGCAGGACATCGCCACGAAGACAGATCAGGTGCTGAATGGTATTGATGGTTTTGTGAAGGACAACAGGGAACCCTTGACGAAGACATTTGCAAATGCAGAAAAATTTTCAGATGCGCTAGCTAAAAATGCGGATGGAATTGATGAGTTTTTAACAAGCGTTGGCGCGCTGTCAAAAACACTGGCGTCCGTGTCCACGCGGCTGGAATCGACACTAACGACTGCAGAAGAATTGCTGAAGAGTGTCGATAAAACAAAAGTGGACCACATTTTGGCCAATGCCGACAAGGTATCCAGTGATCTTGCCGCATCCAGCGGGGACATAAAGAAACTCACAGAATCAATCGGTACGACTGTGCAATCAATCAACGCGTTTTCGGATAAAGCCTCGAAAAGCTTGGATGGCCTGGACAAAATATTGAATGCTGCGGACTCCGCCAAAATAGCGTCGGCGATTTCCAATATCGAGGAAACCGCTAAATCTGCCAAATTGGCTATGGATGACATCAGCAAGACCACAGCAAAAATCGGCGCGCGCGCGGATGATATCGACCTAATCGTCGCTAACACCAAAGATTTCACCGGCAAACTTAGCCACACAACGGAACTTTTTGATGCCGTGTTGGTTAAGGTATCATCGTTCCTCGGTTCAACAGATGGCCAGGGTCCGGGTTTGGTTGCGGAAGCAAAATCAACACTCGTTGCTTTTAGACAGGTGGCCGACACTTTGAATGCAAAACTTGGTCCAATCACAGATGGATTGGCGAAATTCACAGGGCGGGGTTTGGACAATGTCGATTCATTGGTTCAAAATACGCAACGTTCAGTTTCGCGTATTGAGGAAGCAATTTCGGAACTACAAAAAAATCCGCAGCGTTTGATTTTTGGCGGGAAGGGCTCTGTTCCCGTTTATAATGGCCGCAATCGTCGTTGACTTGGCTTGGATGACCTTGCAAGACGTTAACTATTCATTTGATGCCGGACATTTTCTGGCGGGGGTAATGTTGTGACGAAGGCAAATCGCTTTCATAATAGCCTTGTAGTGCTGCTGCTTGCCGCGCTTGCCGGATGTTCGAGTCTTGGCGGTGGTAGCAACAAAGCGTTGGATACCTACGACCTTGCTGTGCCTGATGTCGCTACCAAGGGAAGCCGTAAGGCAAAAGTACAAATCCTCATCGCCGAACCGCAGGCGCTAAAGGCACTTGATAGTGAAAATATCGTGGTTCGCGGTAATGCCTCGTCAATCCAATATCTGGGCGGTGCGCAATGGGGTGATCGCTTGACGAAAATTGTGCAGGCGCGTCTGGTCCAAGCGTTTGAAAACTCTGGCCGTTTCGGCGGAGTAGGGCGTCCCGGTGAGGGACTGGCGATTGATTACCAAGTAATAACCGATATTCGCGCCTTCGAAATTCAAACTAACGGGAGCGATGTTGCGACCGTTGAGATATTTGTAAAGCTCCTCAATGATCGCACTGGCGATGTTGGGTCATCTAAGGTGTTTTCCGCATCCGTTCCTGTAGGCAGTGGTTCTGATGCTTTTGTGCGCGGGTTAGATGTGGCTTTTGATAAGGTTGCCGTTGACTTGGTAAACTGGGCCGCCAGCAATATTTAAGGCCGTAGAGCTGAATTTTCGCTCAATCCTGCACGACTAAGTAGGGGATAAATTCTGTTTCAAACCGAAACATATATTGGTTTGCCCGTTTCAGGTGTTAACCTTATGTTTAAACTTTTAATCATTCGGGGAATTTCTGGTTCCCAACCCCCGTGAAAAACACTACAATATTGGTAGCGAGAGTGGCTTGGGTCATTTTATGTGACCGCAATCCAACACAGAGCATTGGCAGAAGTAACGACATGGCACGCAAATCAATTAGCGAAAAGCTGAGCAAAGACGTCGAAGCCGAACTCGAAAAAGCTTTGAATTTAGACTTTGCCCATGGCGCGGATTTCGATGATTTCGCACTGGATTTGTCAGATTCAGATCTAAGCGCGGATTTTGCCGAAACGCCCCCTGCGACAATTTCAGCCACTTCTGAACTGGCGAAAGTCGCACCAGGAAACGAAGCGGTGAATGCTGTAGCTCCCGTTGTAAAAGCGCCAAAAGCCGCAGTTGAGCGCGAAGTGGCAAAGGCCGCTACCGCTCCAAAACCATCACCTGAGCTTGTCAATCGCATCGTTGCGCCTGAACCTGTCCGTTCAACAGCGCAGCTTCCGTCCGCCGCCAATGATGACAATCAGCGCAATTATGCCTCTGCCCTGCGTAACCTTAACCGCCGTTTGCCCAATACGCTCTTTTGGATGACGGGCCTGCTAAGTTTGGTTTGGGTGGGGTTAAGTGCCTATATTGCTTACACATTTTATGGTTCTGGCGCTTTTACAGCTGCGAATCTATCGCGCTTCTTGCTCACACCCGCCGGCCTGACACTGGTTATAGCGACCTTTCTGCCAGTCGTCCTGTTTTGGGCCTTCGCCGTCATGGTGCGCCGTGCGCAGGAATTGCGCATCGCTGCCCAATCGATGACCGAAGTGGCCTACCGGTTGGCCGAGCCGGAGACGGTTGCGCAAGACCGTGTGATGGCGGTTGGCCAAGCCGTGCGCCGTGAAGTGGCAGCCATGAGCGAGGGCATTGAACGCACGCTGGCCCGCGCCAGCGAGTTGGAAACGCTCGTAAACGGCGAAGTGCACGAACTTGAGCGCGCCTATTCCGACAATGAAATCCGCATCCGTTCCTTGGTCGATGATTTGAGCCAGGAGCGCGAATCTATCGTCAGCCATGCCGAGCGCGTGCGTGCTTCCATCTCCGGCTCGCACGAGCAGTTGAAGGATGAACTGACGCAAGCCAGTGATATCATTCGCGAAAATGTTCTGAATGCCTCCACACAATTGACAATGACAATCAACCAGTCCGGCGAGTCATTAGTGAGCCGCATCAATGATAGCGGTGGCCAGATTTATCAGGCCATTGGTTCGCGCACTGATGAGATTGAGCATCGTATCACGACATCCGGCGCGGCATTTGCCAGCCTTTTGGATACCCGCGTGTTGGCGCTTGGCCAGCAGGCGGAGCAGTTGTCCTCAACGCTGGCTCAAACGTTGGATAGCCGTACGGAATCGATGGTCTCACTGCTGACTGGCGCCACAGGTAATCTATCTGAGACTATGGACAGTAGAACACAGTCAATGATTGCGCTTTTGAATGAAGCGTCAAACAATATCGGTAGTCATCTCGGCAATCGCACAGATGGTATGTTGTCCGTTATTGGCTCCGCGACACAGACACTCACAGGTGAGTTTGATGTGCGATTGGCTAATCTTGAGACGACTATGAATGCACGCAGCAAGTCTTTGATTTCCGAATTCGAGACCCGCGCCGAGGCGCTGGATAGCGGTTCTGAACGCCTGAATGCAGCGCTTGATCAACGCGCACGGATGCTCAACGAGACCCTTGTGGAGCGCACCCGCGACATTTCGAAGACCTTTGCCGATGGACACGAGGCAATAACCACCCGCGCACGCGAAGTAGAGCAGGCATTTGCTGAAGGTCACGCTTTGCATAGCTCAGTATTAAATGAAGCCCGCGAAGCAGTTTCCAGCGGCATGTCGGCGCAGACTGAGCAAATGCGGCTGATGATGGATGAGCGTATCAACGCCGCATCGGAGCATATTGGCGGCCATCGCGATGCGCTTTTGAACGCGTTGGAAGAAAAAGCCGGAACACTGGCAAGCGAAATTGCGCAGCGAACTCAAGAGCTTACCAGTGGCTTTGATGAACGGACCGCCCATGTTGCGGGCACACTTGCCAGCCATGCGGACGAGATGCGCAGCGTGCTGGATTCCAACACCAGCGCGGTCGCTGGTCATCTTGAGCGCACAACGCAAGAACTTCGTGCCGTACTTGATGAAAAGGGCATGGGCGTATCTGACAATATTGGTGCAAGAACTGATGAGCTTCGCGCACTATTTGATGAAAAAACTCGCACTATTGATGAAAATATTGTTGTGCGTACGCAAGAATTGCATTCAATTCTTGATAATAAAGCAATGGGTGTTGCAGATAATATTGCACTTCGCACAGAAGAGCTTCGTGCGTTGTTTGACGATAGAGCGACAGTCATTGGCGATCACATCGCAGCGCGTACTGATGAACTCACCACAGGCCTTGATGAGCGCGCGCTAACTATTGCCAACCACATCGCCAAGCGCACACAAGAATTACATGCTGGTTTGGATGCGCGCGCGAATACTGTTGCTGATGCCATTGCCATTCGTACTGATGAACTTAATTCAGTATTGGACAATAAGGCCAACGAAGTTGCTGATACTATTGCCGCGCAGACTGACAAGATGCGTGATGTATTGGATGATCGTTTGGTAGCCCTTAGCCAAACCTTTGCGCAGTCGCGTGATGAAATCTCTGCCAACATCGCCAATGATCTGGAACGCGTCATCACCACGCGCACCGAGATTGAAGCGGCAATCAATGCTGAAATCGGACGTGTCGAGCAGGCGCTTTCCAGCCAGACCGGGGCTATCGAAGAACGCACAGACACGATGCGCCGCGCGCTCGAAATCGGTGTGGAGGCCGTACGCCACTCGCTCGAAACCAGTGCGTCCGTCATGGCGGGCACTTTGCGTGACCGCGTGCGTGAAGCGGCAGCCGCAATTGCTGAAGAATCAGTACGTGCTAATGCAACACTAGACGGTCATTCTTCAAACTACGCCGCGCGCCTTGAACAGCACAGTGCAGACTTCGCCGAGCGCTTGGCTGCTAGCATTGCCGAAGCCGAGCAGCGCCTCGAAGCGCGGGTGGTGGCGAACGCCAAAACCTTCTCCGGCCAGACCGACGAAATTATTGCTGCCTTGGATGGCGCCGACCAGCGCATCATGGCGCGCGTCCATCAGGTGTCGGCGGAGCTTGACGCCCGCGCCAACGCATCGGCCTCTTCCATCGCCGCGCTCAACAAAGCAATCGGCAGCGAGGCAGACCGCACATCGCTGGTGATCGACGGCAAGACTAATGAACTGACAGCCATGCTGGCAGACCGCTCCGCCGAAATCGTACGCATCTTGGATGAGACCGCCAAGCCGCTCGTTGCCAGCCTGTCTGAAACTGGCAAGACTGTTACATCTCAGCTCGAAGCCGCGACCAAGGCCGCGACGGAACGATTGCGCGATGAAAACGCCGTCATGGTACAGATGCTGGCCAGCCGCACTGCCGAGACAGTCAACGCCATGACCGCCGCCCGTTCGGATTTGGCAGGCGGCGTGTCGGATCTTATCGACCGCCTGTCGGCCTCCAACTCGAAGCTCGGCCAGCTTATAGATATGGCGCACACAAACTTGGGCGCGGTCGGTGAACAGCTTTCTGGCAGTACGGAACAGTTCTCTAATCTCAGCGATAAT
>JANPBE010000788.1:0-6812 GCA_031430295.1 Phyllobacterium sp. | reverse complement strand
GCAAACACGACACCCATGTCTGGACCCATCCGGCTCATCATGAAATAGCCCAGTATAAGTTCCGCCAAGTGGCCGTGCTGGATTTTGTATATTTCATTACGTTTGGCTCTGAGCTTGCTGTGGTGTCTATCCTGCCTCTTCTGTTCAAGGATATGTTTGGGCTATCACTGCCCGTCGCCGGATTTCTTGGTGCGAGCTTTGGTTTAACGACTTTCTTTGCACGCCCGATTGGCGGTCATCTCAGCGATAAATTCGGCCGCCAGAATGTATTGCTGGCCTGCTTGGCTGGCACGGCGCTCGGTTATTTTTTGATGAGCCGCATGGGGCCGGACTTGGGCGTAGTGTTTGCGGTAGCTGCAACGTTTTTCTGCTCGCTATTCGTGAATGCTGGCAATGGCGCGGTATATGCAATGTTGCCGATGATTAAGCGCCGTCTCACGGGTCAGATTGCTGGTATGGTTGGTGCCTTCGGCAATGTGGGCGGTGTTTTGTTCCTTACGGTCTATTCAGGCTATGATGCGCAAACACTATTTCTTGTAGCCGCAATTGGCTCGGCACTTGCGGCTGCGCTGGTTTGGTTGTTCATCGAAGATCCAAAAGGACAAATTGCCGAAGAAATGCCAGATGGCACCATCGCAATGATTGACGTTACATGACATCTGACACTCTCCAATTATCCATTGGCCAATATTCCATTGCGGGGCGAAAGCTCCGCAATGACGATTCATATGGCATTGTTATTCCCACTGGACAGGAGTTGAACGCCAAGGGTGTGGCCATTGCCATTGCCGACGGCATGTCATCCAGCGAGGCAGCGAAAGAAGCCAGCGAGTGCTGCGTGCGCTCGTTCTTAGAGGACTACTATTCGACCCATGAGAGCTGGACTGTGAAGCGCTCCGTCGCCACGGTTCTGAAAGCCACGAATGCTTGGCTATATGCGCAAGGCCAGCGGCAGGATTTTGATGAGCGCGGGATGGTTTCCACCTTTTCCGGTATCGTCATGAAATCTGGTCTGGCGCATATTTTCCATGCCGGTGATTCACGTATCTACCGCCTACGCAGCGGTTCGCTTGAACAGTTGACGACCGATCACCGTATCAAGGTTGGACGCGGTCTGGAGCATTTATCCCGGGCTTTTGGTATCAATCAAAATTTGGAGATCGACTATCGCCAAGAAAACTTGGAAGCCGGTGACATTTATTTCCTCAGCACTGATGGCATCCATGATACGCTGCCGGCCTCAGATATCATCCGCTTTTTGGGCGGCAGTGATGATGAACTGAATGCCAAGACTGTGGTTGATTTGGCTTTTGAGCGTGGCAGCACGGATAATCTTACATGCCAGGTTATTCGCATTATGAATGCCGGAACACCAAGTGCGGAAAGCCAAAAAAATGTTGCTTCGCATTTGCCATTTCCGAAACTGCTCAGTGCAAACGATAAGCTGGATGGGTTTACTATTGTCCGTCCGATCCACGAAAGCAGCCGCAGCCAAGTTTATTTAGCGATTGATGACGCAACAAACGAAGTTGTGGCTATCAAAACCCCCTCGCCTAATTTCAGCGATGATGCCACCTACATTGATGGCTTTGCCCGCGAGGAGTGGGTCGGTCGGCTGGTATCCAGCCCGCATACTTTGAAAATTCATAATGCCAAAAACAAGCGTCGCTTCCTGTACCACGTCACCGAATATTTTGAGGGCAGGACTTTGCAGCAATGGATGCTGGACAATCCAAAGCCAGAGCTTGAGGCTGTTCGTTCGATTATCGAGCAGATTGCACTTGGCCTGCGCGCTATGCACCGCAAGGATGTTTTGCATCTCGATCTAAAGCCCGGCAACATTATGATAAATGCGCAAGGCCTTGTAAAAATTATTGATTTTGGATCTTCGCAAGCTGCCAGTTGGCAAGACGAGGCAGGCAGGAAACCCACTATGCCGCAAGGCACGGCGGATTATTCTGCGCCTGAACATCTGGCCGGCGCTCCCGCCTCAAACCTGTCAGACATTTATTCGCTTGGTGCCATTGCCTATGAAATGCTCACCGGAAAATTGCCTTATGGCAAATCAATCAAGAGCGCCGCTGACGCCCGGCGTCTGACTTATATCGCTGCCACATCACTGCGCAAAGACATCCCTGACTGGGTGAACGCCGCCTTGGAAAACGCGGTGGTTAAAGACCCAACACGACGGGCTGAAGCGCTTTCAGCATTCACCGAAAATTTGCGAAAACCCAATTCAGCGTTGGGTTTTGGTGAGTTTAAGCCGCTTTTGGAACGAAATCCTGTGGCATTTTGGAAGGGCGTGTCATTTATAATGTTCCTTCTTTGCCTGACCCTCGGTGTGATGATTGCAAAATAGCAGCGCACCAGATGCCGCACTGAGCGCGTTAACCAGCATGGTTTACCAATCCTTAAGAAACCGATTTTCCTATGATGTTTAAGCGCTTATGAGGTGTGAAAGATATAAAGGAATAGTCTCATGGCAAGCGCAGAACTCATAATCCCCGTCCACGCTCGTGATCCGTACAAGAATAAGAAGAGCATCGAGTTTAGCTTCAGGGCCAAGCGTTTCTTAGAGATTCGTAGTATTATTCAGCAAATTTTGGACGAAAAGGGCCATTGTCAGGTACTGGACATGGGCGGCTCTGAAAAATATTGGCTCATCGGCGAAGACTTCATCCGTGCCAACCGTGACAAGCTACACTTTACAATCATCAATCCTGAGCCGCAGGAATCAAGGGACACATCCCTGTTTTCCTTCTCAGTCGGTGATGCCTGCGATCCCAATCTATTCAAGGGTCGCAAGTTTGATTTTGTACACTCTAACTCGGTAATCGAGCATGTGGGTGATGAAAAAGCGATGCAGTTGTTCGCCGACAATACCCGACGCTTGGGTGATCATTATTATATGCAGACGCCAAACTTCTGGTTCCCTTACGAACCGCACTTCCGCTTCCCAGGATTCCAGTGGTTGCCAGCTACAGTTCGCGCTTGGCTCATGACTAAGATGAAGCTTGGCTTTTTTGCTCGCCAGACCAGCTACAAAGAAGCCAAAAACCATGTGGACTGGATTCGTTTACAGTCGGCGTCTGATATAAAGCGCATGTTCCCGGATGCGACCATAAAACGCGAGCGTGTATTTGGCCTTGCCAAATCCATCATGGCTATTCGTTAGAATTCCAAGGCATTAGGCCATTTAGAAACCGCGCGGCATCTGAAGTAATTTCATTGTGCCGCGCCGCTGTCATGCGTGTCAGATTGCCGTAAATTACCGACATACGCTGATTTTTGGATAAAATATCTCGATTTTCTATCAAGAAATTCCAGTAGAGATAGTTAAAAGGACAGGCCTCGATGCCTGCCTTTTTTGCAACCTTGTAGTGGCACGAAGCGCAGTAATTTGACATGCGATCAATGTAGGCACCCGATGCAGCGTATGGTTTTGAGGCGAGAAACCCGCCGTCGGCAAACATCACCATGCCATGAGTATTTGGCAACTCAACCCAATCATAGGCATCGCTATAAACGGACAGGTACCAGGCCTCAATTTCGGGAGGATTAATGCCTGCAAGCAGCGCAAAATTTCCAGTAATCATCAGCCTCTGAATATGGTGGGCATGAGCATTTTGCCGTGTTTCTTCAATAACTTGATGCATACAGTTCATGTCAGTTTCACCAGACCAATAAAAGTCAGGTAGCGTGCGAGTAGCATTAAGCGCGTTTGTCTTGGCGTAGTCTGGCATTTTCAGCCAATAAAGCCCGCGCACATATTCGCGCCAGCCCAAAATTTGACGAATGAACCCCTCCACAGAGTTTAGCGGTGCGTTGCCTGAATGGTAGGCAAGTTCGGCCTTCTTTATGATTTCGAGCGGGTGGAGCAAGCCACAATTTAGAAGCGCCGAGATCATTGAATGAAACAGTTTGGGCTCACCCTGCTTCATTGCGTCTTGATATTTGCCGAACAACGGCAGCCGTTCCTCGATGAATGCATCAAGCGCAATTATTGCATCCGCGCGTGTTACTGGCATGGTGAATGGCTCAAGATCACCAAAATGGGTTGGGAATCTTGCCGCTACCAAGGCAACACACTCTTGGGTGATGTCGTCCGGCACAAAGATTGGGTGATCTGGAAGAGTAACGCTATCCGGCAGTTTCGCGCGGTTCTCCGCATCGTAGTTCCAGTGTCCGCCTTCAGGTTCATCACTGCGCATTAAAATATCGTGGTCGCGACGCATTTCGCGGTAAAAATACTCCATGCGTAGCGATTTTTTGCCGTCGGCCCACTTATTGAAGCGGTCGGCCGAACATAGAAACCGTGTGTCTTCACGAATTTCAACTGGTGCCGACAACTCCTCTCGCCAATGCTGCATCATTTCCAAGACGCGCCATTCGCCAGGTTCGGTCACAACTAATTTTAGAGGCTTAACCAAGGTAATTGCACGAGCCACTTCACCCTTGAAATTACCAGTGTTTTTTGGGTCATCAAGTCTGACGTATAGGACGTTTATACCTTGCCCGCGCAGTTCATCGGCGAAGTGGCGCATAGCCGAAAACAAAAATGCTATCTTCTTCTTGTGATGGCGAACATAGGTAGCTTCGTCCATCACTTCGACGATCAAAACTGTGTCAGCCGCCTTTTCAATATCCGAAAGGCTCGACATCTCTTGAGAAAGTTGGTCGCCCAGAATGAGGCGAAGGGTGCCTAACAAGGCCTAACCCTTTGTGCGGGCACGAGAACGCCCGCCATCGACTGACATAACCTGCCCTGTGATCCAGTCACCTTTATCGGTAAGAAGCAACTCAGCAAGTGCGGCAACATCATCTGGCTGGCCGAGGCGTGGTAGGGCATGCAATGCGGCAACTCCCTGCGCCATCGCGGAATTTCCAGCAATTGCAGCAGCCAGCGGTGTATCTGTCAGACTCGGCGCGATGGCGTTTACACGAATTTTTGGTGCAAGTTCGGCTGATAATGCTCTTGTCAGGCCTTCAACTGCGCCTTTCGCCATAGAAATTGATGCGTGGCTGGCAAAACCCTGTTGCACAGCAATGGTCGAGAACAATAGGATTGATGCAGTTTGGCTTGATGCCTTGAGGGCCGGTAGCGCGGCCTGAATGGCGTTGGCAGCGCTCATGGCGTTGATTGTATAATCGGCAACAAAGTCCGCGTTGGTGAGGCGCGGCAGGCTCTTCAAATTGATTGTGCCAATTGCATAGGCCAACCCATCCAAGACTGGGCCCGCCGCGGCAACTGCGCTAGCTGTAAAGCCATCATCACGCACATCACCATGTGAGAAGGTTGCGCCAAGCTCAGAAGCTAATGCAGCCAACTTCGCCACGTCACGTCCCGTAATGTGCAGCGTATGACCACTTGCACAGAGCCTCCTCGCCAAAGATGCACCGATGCCACCGGAGCCGCCGAATATTAAATAATGTGCCATTAATTTTCTTCCCATTCACCTGACAAAAGATAGAGCAAATATAATGTTGCCAAGTGCTGCCAGGGCACAATAATGCAAAAAGGCCGCACAATGGCGGCCTTTTTGACAATTATATCAACAACATGCTTATTCAGCGTCGTCCTTCTTGGACTTTTTAGCAGGAGCCTTCTTTGCCTTTGCAGGCGCCGCTTCTACTGCATCGTCATCTTCCGCCATCAACGCTTCCTTGGAAACGACAACGTCGGTTACAGACGCCTCAGCAAGCAGCTTGTCCACGACCTTTTCTTCAAAAATCGGAGCGCGAAGACCAGCTACTGCATCCACATTGTTGCGGAAGAAGTCATAGATCTGCTGTTCTTGGCCAGGGTAGCGACGCACTTGGTCGTACATCGCCCGCTGCAACTCTTGTTCTGTCACCTCAACGCCAGCCTTTTGGCCGATTTCGGAAAGAACGAGGCCAAGACGAACGCGACGCTCAGCCAGCTTGCGATAATCTTCGCGGGCGGCTTCTTCAGTTGTGTCTTCGTCCGCGAATGTCTTGCCAGCGGATTCAAGTTCGTTGGAAATCTGTGCCCAAATGTTGTTAAATTCGGCATCCACAAGCTTGGATGGTGTTTCGAACTGATGGCTTGCATCCAAAGCATCGAGCAATTGGCGCTTAACCTTTTGACGCGTCTGTGTGCCGTACTGACCTTCAATCTGTTCACGGATCACCTGACGCAGGCGCTCAGCGGATTCAATGCCGAGCTTCTTTGCCAATTCATCATCAATAACAAGGGCTTCGGCAGCCGAAACTTCGTTTACCTTGATGTCGAAAGTGGCTTCTTTGCCAGCTAGATTTGCCGCGCCATATTCGGCTGGGAAAGTCACGTTGATGACCTTCTCATCACCAGCCTTCAAGCCGATAAGCTGCTCTTCGAAGCCTGGAATGAACTGGTTTGAACCGAGAACGAGGTTTGCACCTTCATCCTTGCCGCCATCGAACGGCACGCCATCAACTTTACCGAGGTAATCAATGGTAACGCGGTCGCCTGATGCGGCTTTGCCCTTTTTGGCAGCGTAGGTTTTGGCTGATTCTGCAACGCGCTGAACTTGCTCCTCAACTTCTGCATCAGAAATTTCGACGATTGGGCGGGTGATTTTGATCGCTGAAGTGTCCGCCAAAGTGATGGTTGGCAGGATTTCATAGGAAACTGTGAAGTCGAAATCTGCCTTGCCATCCAGAATTAGGTTGGCAGCTGATTCATCTTCAGTCATGGCGACTTCAGGCTGCATTGCGGCGCGTTCGCCGCGCTCAGTTGGAATGGCTTTTGACTGCTCATTGATGATTTCATTGACTAATTCGGCCATCATGGACTTGCCGTACATCTTTTT